>NZ_SMLD01000103.1:0-33934 GCF_004352805.1 Nonomuraea mesophila | reverse complement strand
GGGCGGGACGGTGGCACGGTGCCGTGGGAGCCGCGACTCGTGCGGGGTGGCGGGACGAGGCGCAAATGGGATCTTCCTCTGTTATTCGACCGGGACCCCAACCTCTTGCCGGAATTACCGCTGGCGACGGGCTGTGTACGCGTATTGTCTCCCCGTCGATCCTCACTGCGCGTGGCATCGGCGATGAGTGTGAGTTGTTTGACGTCTTCGCTGGTCGTGTCCATGTTCGTGGGTGTTCGCATGGATGACCTCCTGCCATGCGGCCCGGGAGAAAAGGCCAAATAAGATCAGCAAATCGAACACGATGTCGATCGAACTCCCGTACGATGTTGTACACCACGCACGCGACTTTTTCGAGGAAGACTCGAACAATTGTTTGAAGATGATCTTCAACAGAGATACGGTCGCTGTGTGCGACAACGGGACCACGGACTGGGAGGTTCGCCGGTGAGGCGGGCCGCCAGGCGAGGAGGAAGAGCATGACCGAGCGGGATGACGCAAACGGGGTCAGCGACCTCGCGGTGCGACGGCGAGATTCGCTGGGCCTTACGCCGAGGCAGCGCAAGATCCTCGAAGTGATCCGCGACTCGGTGCAACAGCGCGGATATCCGCCCTCCATGCGTGAGATCGGCGAGGCGGTGCAGCTGACCAGCACCTCCAGCGTGTCTCACCAGTTGACGGCGTTGCAGCGCAAGGGCTACCTGAGGCGTGACCCGCATCGCCCTCGCGCGCTTGAGGTGCGGCTGCCTGGTGAGCCCGTGATGTGGGTCGACCCCGACGCGGCCCCCGACGTCGAGTCCACGGTGAGCCGTCCCACGGCCGCCTACGTGCCGCTCGTCGGCCGCATCGCCGCCGGTGGTCCGATCCTTGCCGAGGAAAGCGTCGAAGACGTCTTCGCCCTGCCCAAGCAGCTGGTCGGCGAGGGCACCCTCTTCCTCCTCCAGGTCACCGGTGACTCGATGATCGAGGCGGCCATCGCCGACGGAGACTGGGTCGTCGTCCGCCAGCAGCCGGTGGCGGAGAGCGGCGACATCGTGGCCGCGATGATCGAGGGCGAGGCGACCGTCAAGACCTTCAAGCGCAAGGACGGTCACGTCTGGCTCGTCCCCCACAACCCCAACTACGAGCCCATTCCCGGCGACGAAGCCAGTGTCCTGGGCAAGGTCGTGGCGGTCCTCCGGCGGCTGTAGCCCGAAGAGGTGACCAGGGCGCGCGTCCGATCGCACGCGCCGCGATGACGGCGCGCGCCACAACTGCCACGGGGTACGACACCGCACATCGCCCCCCGGGGCTGTCGCCATGCCATCAGCCGTGCCCGCAGACGAGTGCGCAGCCCACCCACATCCGCGGTCCTCGACACCGGGCACCTCGCGTAGGCGCCCACGCACATCTCGCGTCCGGTGGGTGTCCGTGCGCACCTCGTACGCGCGATCGGTGGGCGGGTGTGGTCGGTACGCGAGGCCGATAACGACACACCCCCGCACAGACTGGGATCGGCCGTCAGCGGGTGGCGTACAAAGCGTGTGCGGACGTGATCGCTTCGCCGGCGAAGCCGAGTACGTCTTTCCGGCGTTCGAACGGTGAGCCGTAGAGCGACTGCCGCGGGGCGCCGAAATGGTCGCCCAGTCCCGAGGCCAGGCTGCCGAGCGTCGGTGCGGCGCTGTCCTCCTCGCGTACGCGCAGCGCCTCGTTCACCACGCGGTGCCAGCACTCGGGGAACGCCTCCAGCGCATACCTCCCGGCCTCCGTCTTGGAGGTGATGTCACCGGTCGCCAGCGTGTAGTGCAGCCGGGCGAGGCCTGTGACGATCCACAGTGTGCCGTAGCCGCCCAGGCTGATCAGGCCCCACGGCGTGGTCAGGTGGGAGGCCCGGCTCACCAGGCGCCGCCAGTAGCGGTCGAGGTTGTCGTCGGTCCAGGAAGCCAGCGCGTCAGGATCGTTCCAGATGTCGAACTCGTCCGGCTTGGGCCCGCGGCAGGTCAGCCCGTGCTCGGCGAGCGTGTGCCAGGTGACCGGGGTGAGCTCGCCCCGGCGATTGAGCCGGCCGTGCTGCGCCTGCGGCCGGGTGCCCAGGTCGTGCGGGCCGCGGCGCAGGTCGTCCCAGGTGAGGTACACCCCGTCGAAGGGGTGGGCGCCGAGGCGGGTGTGGATGCGCTCCAGCACGTCCTCCGGCGGCGCGGCGGCTGTGACGGCGATGAAGTCCACGTCGCTCGTGCCAGGCCGGTAGTCGCCCAGGGCGGCCGAGCCCTCCAGATAAAGCCCCTCCACCAAGCCGGGCGCCTCCGTGTCGGCGATCGACAGGTAGGTCTCGACAATGGCATCGACCTTCGAGTGGGGCATCATGGCCGCCCAGCCTGCCACAACCGGCGGCAGCACCTCATCAACATTCGAGAATCCTAAAATGGCCGGGTGGATTACGCATATACCCCCGAAGGGCTCAAAATCACTCACGATGGTCTGAAATGGGCAGCGGTAGAACCGGGCGTGATCCCCGCCTGGATCGCCGACATGGATCTCCCCACCGCACCCGAGGTGGTCGAGGCGCTGCGGCGGCGGGCGGACGGCGACCTCGGCTACCCGGCCTGGCTGACCGATCCCTGCGCGGGGCCGCTGGCGGAGGCGTTCGCCGAGCGCATGACGCGCAAGTACGGCTGGGCGGCCGACCCCGCGCTCGTACGCTCCTTCAACGACCTCAACCAGGCACTCCAGGTGCTCCTCCACATCTGCACCGCGCCCGGCGACGGCGTCGCGGTGCACACCCCCGCCTACCACCCGTTCCTGTCGACGCTGGACGTCATGGAGCGCCCGCTCCACCCCATCCAGCTTGAGCCCGACGGCGACTCGTGGCGTTTCGAGGTGCCCGACCTGACCGGCTGCCGGGTGCTCCTCCTGGTCAACCCGCACAACCCGACCGGCAGGGCCTTCAGCCGCGACGAACTGACGGAGCTGGCCGAGCACGCCGAGCGCCACGACCTGCTGGTCCTCGCCGACGAGATCCACGCCGACCTCGTGTACGAGCCCCACCGCCACATCCCGTTCGCCACGATCCTCCCCGAGCGCACCGTCACCCTCACGTCCGCGACGAAGGCGTTCAACCTGGGCGGCATCCGCTGCTCGGTCGCCCACCTCGGCCACCCGGAAGTCCGCAAGGCTCTGGAGTCGCAGCCACCCTTCGTGTACGGCTCCGCGAACCTGTTCGGCGTCGAGGCCACCGTCGCGGCATGGCGGCACGGGGACGCCTGGCTGGAACGCACCCTCGACCTGCTCGACCGCAACCGCCGCACGATCGCCGCCCGCCTGCCCGGCACGTTCGGCTACCGGGTGCCGGAGGCGACGTACCTGGCCTGGTTGCGCGTCGGCAGGCCCGGCCTGGCCGAGGTCTTCGAGCGCGAGGCGAGGGTGCGGCTGAACGACGGCGCGGACTTCGGCCCCGGCGGCGCCGGCCACGTACGTCTCAACTTCGCCACCACCGAACCCATCCTCGACGAGATCCTCGGCCGCCTGACCGGAGCCCATCCCGCCGGCTGACCCCGGACAGGGACACCCGCTCGGAGGCCCGGGCCCGCCCGGCCTCCGCCCGCGGGGCCGGCGGGCCCGGAGAGAACCTCCGGACGTGAACCGGTCAGGCCCCCGGGACCCCGGACGTCAGGCGTCGGTCAGGTCGCGCAGCACGTCGGGTCTGTTGGTGATGATCCCGTCCACCTGGTAGGACATCATCCGGCGCATGTCGTCGGGATCGTCCACCGTGTACGTGAGGACCTCCATGCCGAGCCCGTGCACACGCCGTACGTACGAGGACGTGAGCGTGGTGTACGGCGGGTTGATCTGGTCGGCGAACTCGGCCAGTGACGGCAGCTCGGCGGTCGCCGGCGTGCCGAGCAGCCCGATCGGCACGTCGGGCATGAGCCGGTGGAACCTGCGCATCGACTCCCAGTCGAACGACTGCACGACCAGCCGCCCGGGTGACAACCACTGGGCGTTGCGCCGCAGCTCGGCGGCGATGCGGGCCTCGATGCCGGGATACAGGCCGGGGGACTTGACCTCCAGGAGGAGACCCATGCCCGAGCCGCTCATCGTGCGCAGGGCCTCGCCGAGGGTGGGCACCGGTTCGCCCGCGTGCTCCCCGGAGAACCACGAGCCGGCGTCGAGCTTGCGGATCTGGGCGAGGGTGAGGTCGCCGACGTTCCACGGCGACCGGCCGGGGAAGACCTCCTCGGCGTCGGTGGTGCGGGTCAGGGTGGTGTCGTGCATGAGCACGAGCTGGTGGTCCCTGGTCTCCTGGACGTCCAGCTCGAACATGTCGGCCCGCAGGTCGCCGGCGAGCTCGAAGGCGGTGATCGTGTTCTCGGGGGCGTACGCGGAGGCGCCTCGATGGGCGACGTTGACGACCGGCCGGCCGGCGGCCGCGGTGGCGGTGCCGGTGAGCGCGGTCAGGACGGAGAGGGTGGTCGCGATGATGAGGGCGAGTCGTCTGGACATGGGTCTCCACTTCTGGGGAGAGGCCTACGACTCGACGGTCACAAGATCGCATGACGGGCAGTTGAGTGCAGAGTAGCGCCGCGGTGCCCTGATGGTGAGCATCCGACACGCGGACCTGATGCAGGGTCGACGTTCATGACCCTTTAACCTGAAATGTGCATTATCGCGGGGCGTTGGCCGTTCTTCTGTCGGCTTGGTTCATGGCGCAGTTCGACTTCTTCGTCGTGAACGTGGCCGCCCCTTCTCTCGAACACGACCTGCGCGCCGGGCCCGCGGCCCTGGAACTGATCGTGGCCGGCTACGCCTTCACGTACGCGGCAGGGATGATCACCGGCGGGCGGCTCGGCGACCGCTACGGTTACCGGCGCGTGTTCGTCTGGGGGGTGGCCGCCTTCACGGTGGCGTCGGTGCTGGGCGGGATCGCGCAGAGCCCGGCGCAGCTCGTCGCCGCCCGCCTGCTCCAGGGCCTCGCGGGCGCCGCCATGGTGCCGCAGGTGCTGGCCACGATCTCCGCCGTCTATCCGCCGGGGGAGCGGGCGCGCGCCATCGGCTGGTACGGCGCGACCGGCGGCCTCGGCTCGATCGCCGGCCAGGTGCTGGGCGGCCTGCTGCTGACGGCCGACGTGCTGGGGCTCGGCTGGCGGGCGGTCTTCCTCATCAACCTGCCGGTCGGCCTGGTCGTCGTCCCGCTGGCCTGGCGGCTGCTGCCGGAGGTGGAGACGGCCCGCCGCGCCAAGCTCGACGTGCCGGGCGCGGCGGGGCTGGCGGCCGGGGTGGGGCTGCTGCTGGTGCCGCTGGGCCTCGGCCACAGCCTCGGCTGGCCCGTCTGGACGTGGGCGTGCATGGGGGCGAGCGTCCCCGTGTTCGTGCTGACCTGGAGCTGGTTGCGGGCGCTCGGGGCGCGGGGCGGGCAGCCGGTGCTCGACCTGGCGCTGCTCAGGGTGCACTCCTACCTGGCAGGCGTCGGGTCGATCGTCGCGTTCATGGCGTACTTCGCCTCGTTCATGTTCACGCTGACGCTGCTGCTCCAGATCGGGCTGGGGCTCACGGCGTTCCAGGCGGGGATGGTGTTCGCGCCGATGGGGGCGATGTTCACCATCACCTCGCTGCTCGGGGCCCGGCTGGTCAGGAGACACGGGCTGATCGTTGTCATCATGGGCGGCGTGGTCGTCGTGTTCGGGCTGGGCCTGCTCCTGGCGGGGGTGGGTCTGGGGCTGCCGTACGTGCTCGTCGCGCTCATGCTGGTCGGCGCCGGCAACGGCCTGGTGTTGCCGCAGCTCATCGGGGCCGCGCTGGTCGAGGTCGAGCCGCACCAGGCCGGCATCGGGTCGGGGGTCCTGAGCACCGCCCAGCAGTTCGCGGGCGCGGGCGGCGTCGCCGTGATCGGCGCGGTCTTCTTCGCCGTCGCGCGGGGCGGGGGCGAGATGGCGGCCATGCGCTGGTCGGCGGCCGTGGACCTGGTGCTCGTCCTCGTCGTGATCGTGTCGGTGGCCTACAACCGGCGCCGCGCTATCCGGCGGGCCTGGCCAGAGCGGTCCCGTACAGCTGCGACACCCTGAGCCTGATCACCAGCCGCCGGTCGTCCACCACCTGGCGCAGGAAGGCGGTGGCGTCGTCGACGTGGTGCTGCATGGCCAGCAGTTCGAGGCCCACCTCGTCGCCCGGCTCGGTGCTCACCGGCGACACCTCCGCCTGGCCCTCGGCCACGGCGTAGGACGTGAAGTCGTCGTCGGCCACGTAGAGGGCGCCGCGCGGGTCCTTGTGCAGCTGCCTGACCTTGGGCCGGTCGGCCATGGTGGGGATCCGTACGACGCGCTGCTGGGGATCCCACGTGTACCGGACGGTGGCCATGTGGGGGTGGCCGCTGTCCTTGTTGGTGGCCAGCGCACCGAAGCGCTGCCCGCTCAGCAGCCGGGACAGCTCGCCGTCGCTCAGCGAGCGGGGCGGCGGGCCCGCATCGGGCGCGTACTCCTGTGACATGCACCATCCCGTACGTACCGCAGACACCGACATAAAGAGATACGTCAGCCTATCCCCAGTTCCCTGCTGAACGTCTGCGCATCCGAGATCACCCAGTACTCGGCGAACCTGTCGCCCTCGGCCCGCAGGATGTCGTGCCCGCCGAAGGCCACCCGCGTCCCCTCGGGGACGGTCGCGCCGGGCAGGCCGCCCCGGTAGGAGCCGTTGAAGGTCCACCTGGCCGCCACGAGGTCGCCGTGGGGGATCGGGCCGACGTCCAGGGTGACCCGGACGTCGTCGAAGGGGGCGTACCCCTGCTTGAGCACCTCGACCAGCTCGCCGGGACCCGAGACTTCCATGCCGGGCCAGTGGCCGGCGAAGCCGGGGGTGACGAGCTCGTGGGCGAGCTCGAAGTCGCCGTTCCACATCTCGAGCAGCCACCGTCGGTAAAGAGCGGAGATCGTCATTCGGGCACCCTACCCGCCCGCCTGTAAGTTACAGCTCATGAAACTTGCTATCACCAGCGGATATGTCGTGCCGGTCGACGGAGATCCCATCGACGGCGGCACCGTGCTCATCGAGGATGGGAAGATCACCGCGGTCGGCCGTGACGTGGCCGTGCCGGAGGGCACTTCCGTCGTCGACGCGGGCGGCGGCTGGGTCCTGCCCGGCTTCGTCGAGGCCCACGGCCACCTCGGCGTGTACGAGGAGGCGGAGGGCTGGGCCGGCCAGGACACCAACGAGATGACCGACCCCAACGGCGCCCGCCTGCGTGCCCTCGACGCCATCAACCCCGCCGACCTGGGCTTCGCCGACGCGCTCTCGGGCGGCGTGACCACGGCGGTGATCAAGCCGGGCTCCGGGAACCCCATCGGCGGGCAGACGGTCGCCGTCAAGTGCTGGGGCAGAAGCGTGGACGAGATGCTGGTCAAGGAGCCGGTGAGCGTCAAGAGCGCACTCGGCGAGAACCCCAAGCGCGTCTACGGCGACCAGAAGAAGCTGCCCTCCACCCGGCAGGGCGTGGCCGCGGTGATCCGCGACGCGTTCATGAAGGCGCAGGACTACCGGGCCAGGCGGGCGGCGGCCGAGGCGGAGGGCAAGCCGTTCGACCGCGACGGCACCCTGGAGATCCTCGTCCGCGTGCTCGACGGCGAGCTGCCCTGGTGCCAGCACACGCACCGGGCCGACGACATCGCCACGGCGCTCCGGCTGTCGGCGGAGTTCGGCTACCGGGTCGTCATCAACCACGGCACCGAAGGCCACCTGCTGGCCGACACCCTGGCCGCCAGGAACGTTCCGGTCATCATCGGCCCGCTGTTCACCAGCCGGTCGAAGGTCGAGCTGCGCCAGCGCTCGCTGCGCAACCCCGGCATCCTGGCGCGGGCGGGCGTGGAGCTGGCCATCACCACCGACCACCCCGTCGTGCCCATTCATTTCCTCGTGCACCAGGCCACGCTGGCGGTCAAGGAGGGCATGGACCCGGCCGAGGCGCTGCGGTCGATCACGCTGAACCCGGCCAGGATCATGGGGATCGACGACCGGGTGGGCTCCCTGCGCCCCGGATTGGACGGCGACGTGGTCATCTGGTCGGGCGACCCGCTGGACGTCATGAGCCGGGCGCAGAGGGTGTTCGTCTCCGGCCGGGAAGTGTACGCGTACACCGACGGCGAGCCCGTCGTGACCGACCCCTATTACCGCGAATCAAGTGACCGTTAAGCACCTGTAGATGCGTGGCCCGCATAGTGGACGGACCGAACGGGAAGGCAGAGACCACGATGACAGCTCCCCCCAAGAGCGCGCTCTCCCAGCGCCCCAGCAAAGCCCTGCTGATCGGCCTGGTCGTCTCTGGCGTGCTGGCGCTGCTCGTGCTGGCGGTCATGCTCGTGTCCGGCGGTCCCGCGGGCTTCGGCCTGGCCGCGCTGCTGGCGGTGGCGCCGCTGCCGGTGCTGCTCGCCGCGGTGCTCTCTCTCGACCGGCTGGAGCCCGAGCCGAAGCTCAACCTGGCGTTCGCGTTCGCGTGGGGCGCGGGGCTGGCGGTCGTGCTGGGCATCGCGCTGACGGTCCTGGGGCAGGAGCTGTTCGTACGAGCCGGGTTCGGCGCCGCGGTCGTCGACGACGTGGGAGCCATCGTGCTCGCCCCCGTGATCGAGGAGGCGCTCAAGGGTTCGGCGCTGCTCCTGCTCCTGCGCAGGCGCAGGGAGATCGACGGCCTGACCGACGGCATCGTGTACGCCTCCATGGCCGGCCTCGGCTTCGCCGCCGTGGAGAACGTCGGCTACTACCTGCTCGCCTTCGGGGAGGAGGGCGTCGGCGGCGCGGTGCAGCTGTTCGTGGTACGAGGGCTGATCGACCCGCTCGGTCACCCGATCTACACCTCGTTGATCGGCGTGGGGGTCGCGTACGCGCTCACCCGGCGCACGGCGGGACGCTACGCCGCGATCCCGCTGGGCTACCTGGGCGCCGTCTTCCTCCATGGCCTCTGGAACGGTGCCGCCACCACGGGCTCGCTGGCCTGGCTCGGCCTGGCCTACCTGGTGATCATGGTGGCGCTGCTCGCGCTGATCGCCGTGACCGTCGCCGAGCGGCGTCACCTCGTCGCCAAGATGGGCGCCTACCTGCCCGGCTACTGGCAGACAGGACTGGTCACCGAGGCCGACGTCGCCATGCTCAGCACGTTGCCCGGCCGTAAGGCGGCACGCAGGTGGGCCAGGAGGGCCGGGCTCGGCCGCGCCATGAGCGACTACCAGCAGGCGGCGACCGAGCTGACCATGCTGCACCTGCGGGCCGAGCGGCAGGGCATGGACCCCGCCAGGTTCGCGGCCGAGCGTGATGCGTACCTGGCGGCGATGGCGCACGCCCGGCGCTGGTAGGCGGGTGCGGTGTGGCCCGGGAGGTCGGTAACTCTGGCAGTCACGCCAGCGTACGAGTCGGTCACTGTGGGTACGAGACCTCATCCGGCAAGGCGAGGAAAGGACCGGACATGATCCCTGGCTGCGGCAACTGCAACTGCAACGACGTGATGTACGAGGGCAAGCCGTCCCACTGGACCCTGTTGCGCGTCGAGTAACCGGCACCGCGCCGGGGTCGCCCGCAGCTCACCGCGGCCGGCCCCGGCCCAGAAATGCCCGGCCGAGTCTCCGCACTGCGGGGAAGGTCACAGAATTCTCGGCCCGATTCCCTGACAAAATGGGGAAAACCCCCGAAGGGAGATCGCATGAGCTGGGCGGAGATCGGGTCCGAGGATGAACTGCGCGAGCTTCTCGGCGAGGTGATGCCGAGGGCCGTGACCAAGGAGCGCGTACGCCTCCACCAGCGTGACCGCGACTGGCTGGCGGCCTCGCCGTTCTGCCTGATCGCCACGTCGGACGACCAGGGCTCCTGCGACGTCTCGCCCAAGGGCGACCCCGCCGGGTTCGTGCACGTCATCGACGACACCACGATCGCCCTCCCGGACCGCCCGGGCAATCGCCGGGCGGACGGATTCCGCAACATCCTGAAAAATCCGCACGTGGGGCTGATCTTCCTCGTCCCCGGCCGCAACGAGACCCTGCGCATCAACGGCCGGGCCAGGCTCGTGCGCGAGGCCCCGTTCTTCGACGAACTGATCGTCAAGGGACACCGCCCGCGTCTCGCGCTCGTGGTGGAGATCGAGCAGATCTTCTTCCACTGCGCCAAGTCGTTCATGCGTTCCGCGCTGTGGAAGCCCGACACCTGGCAGCCTGACGTCCTGCCCTCGCACGCGCGGCTGATCAAGGACGTGCAGGTGGTCGAGGAGAGCGTGGAAGACCTGGAGCGATACTACGGCGAGAGCTACGCCGAGAAGCTGTACTCCGCGGGCCGCTAGGCGGCGGTGGTGGGGCCGTCGGGGAAACGGATCACGTTTCTGCCGGTGTAGGCCCGCAGGTCGATCACTTTGGGGTCGGCCGGTGGCTTGCGGCGGTCAGCGGTGCGGATGTAGCGGACCTTGTGCCTGGCGATCTGTGGCGGCACCACCACAAGCCTCGTCATCGTGAGCCCCCCGTGATGTTCTTGTTATTTCTGTGTCTACAGAAACCCCCGTAAATTCGGCGTAAGCGGCAGGTCAGTAGGGCAGCGTGCGACCCGCGGGTGAGCGTAGATCCAGCTCCACGGCCGGCCGCGGACGCCGTTTGACGGTCGCCTTCACGACTCTCACGCGTCTCATGGTCGTCCCCCTTCCTGAACGCGCGTCTGCCTCCTGCGACGGTGCGCCGCTCCGTCGGGCGGCGGCATGCCGGACGCCTTGTCGCCCGCCATGCGCGCCAACCTAACCGGCGCTCGCTGATCGGCTCAATGCATTTCCGCACAGGGAACAAGCGATGATCCGGCCGCACACGTGGCTCCCGGCCGCCTCAAGCGCGGCCGGCCCCGCGCACGGTCACACCGCCGGTCACACCGCCGGTCACGCGGCGGTCACGCGGTCGGTCAAGCGGTCGGCCATCGGCGTTCGTCGCTCCAGCCGGCCATACTCAGGTCGCGGCGAGGCATGCCCACACAGTACCCCCAGCCGTTGACCTGCCGAAACACGGCAACAGGCCTACCCCTTGCAGTTGCCCCAGGACTTGCGCCCGCCCCACGCTTCGACGCGGTTGCTGGAGTCGCGGGTCCAGCCGGAGTAGCGCACGCACTTCCAGGCGCCGTCGATGTGACCGGTTTCGGCGTAGTAACGGTATTTCTGCACGTCCTCGCTCCGGCCGCCGCCCTGGACCTCGAGGAAGGCGCCGGTGACCGTGCGGGCGCCCTTGTACGCCGTCTTGATCGCGGCGACGCAGTTCTTGCCGCTGCGCTTGCTATACATCAGGTACACGTGCCCGAACACCGCTCCGGCGCGGGTCCTCATCGTGCGGTGGCCGTCCTTGACCCGGTGGAAACCGGGGCCGCAGACGCGCTCGGGGGTGTAGGAGGCCGATCCGGCGTACGCGGCGGAGGGGGTGGCGGCGAGTCCGGCGGCGGCCAGGGCGGCCGCGATGACCGTGCGGATGAGCACGTGTGTCCCTTCGGCAGGCGGCAATAAGGACACCGTCGATCTTTACTGGGACTTGACCGAATTTTCAAGGGGTGCTGGTCGAATGCCGCTGATCGCGGTGTGCGCGGTGTGGGGTGTGTTCTGGGGTTCGTGGTCGGCCCTGCTGCCCGCCGTCAAGCTGCAGCTGGGCCTGTCGGCGAGCGACCTGGGGCTGGCGCTGAGCGCCGTGCCCGTCGGGGCGCTGCCCGCGATGGCGCTGGCAGGAAGGCTCGCCCGCGGGCGGGAACGCAGCGCTCTGCTGATGTGCACCGTGTTGTTCGCGCTGAGCGTGGCCGGCATCGGGCTGGCGGGTACGGCCTGGCAGCTCGCGCTGGCGCTCCTCCTGGTCGGCGCGGCGAGCGGCGCGCTCGACATCGCGCTCAACCTGGCGACAGGGCGGGCCGAGCGCGAAAGCGGACGCCGGCTCTTCCAGCCCGTGCACGCCGCCTTCCCCGTCGCGGTCATCGCCGCCGCGCCCGCCACCGGGCTGGCCCGCTCGCTCGGGGCCGGCTCCGCCACGGTGCTGGCGGCGATCGGACTGATCGTGGTCGCCGCCTCCCTGACGCTGCTCGCGCTGCCGCTGGGGCGTGGCCTGCCGGACACCTCCTCGCGAACCGACCGGCGCAGCCTCGTCGGAGCCGCGCTGCTGCTCGGCACGCTGGCCGCCTGCGTGCTCACCATCGAGAACTCCGTCGAGCAGTGGTCGGTGCTGCTGCTGGAGCAGCACCGCGGCGCCGGCCCGCTGACGGCCAGCCTCGCGCCCTCGGTCTACATGGCCGCCCTGACGGTGGGGCGCCTCGTCGTGCAGGCGCTGCCGAGGACGCCGCTCAGGGCGCTGCACCTGGTGGCGGGGGTGGGTGGCGGCGGGGGCATCGCGCTGGCCGCGCTGAGTGACAGCGTGCCGGTCTCCATGGCCGGATTCGCGCTCACCGGGCTGGCGCTCGGTCCGATGGTGCCCGCCCTGCTCAGCCGCGCCGCCGCCGACGACTCCAGCGGGACGCTCGTGTGGTGGGTGTCGACGATCTCGTACACCGGGTTCGTGGTCAGCCCGCTGCTGGTCGCCGGCCTCAGCGGGTGGCTCGGCCTGCCCGCCGCGATGGCCGCGCTCGGGCTGCTCGGGCTGCCGCTGGCAGGCCGTCTCCTGCTGCGCAGAGCGTGACGGCCCGTCCGGCATACGGTCGCCGATCGGGGAAAGGAGACCCTGAAACCACGCATGTGAAGGGGATCATCATGGCCGTCTGCGAAAACTGCGGCAACGACTACGACATGGCGTTCGAGGTGCACGCGCAAGGGGCCGTGCACACCTTCGACTCCTTCGAGTGCGCGATCCACGTGATGGCGCCCGTCTGCGAGCACTGCGGTACGAAGGTCATCGGGCACGGTGTCCAGTCGGGCGAGCGCTGGTACTGCTGCGCCCACTGCGCGCGCCAGGAGGGCACCAAGGGCCTCGTCGACCGCGTCACGACCGGCACGACCGCCTGAGGGAGACGGGGGGCCGGCCCGCCGCGTCAGCGCATGAAACCGATGTCCTCGTAGCGGAGGTCGTAGAAGCCGCGCGCCCCCACGTTGGCCAGCGTCTCCCGGGCCGCGACGTTCTGCGGCCGCTGATAGAGCGGCAGCACGGTCGCCAGCTCCCAGATCAGCCGGTCCGCCCTGTTGGTCTCCTTGCGGGCCCGCACCGGGTCCAGGGCCTGGGAGGCCCGGCTCATGGCGTCGTCGACGGCCGGTGACCCGACGCGCCCGAAGTTCGCGTTCCACGTCTTTCCGTCGCGCGCGTCGATGTAGATCCCGTAGCTGCTCGAGACCGGGAACGGGGTGCCGATGTAGGCGAACGGCGTGATGTCGAAGTTGCCGGGGATCACGTACTTGCTGAAGAAGTCGTCACTGGGCACGGCCTTGATGGTCAGCTTCACGCCGATCTGCGCCAGCATGCTCTGCGCCAGCTCGCCCTCCGCCTTGCTGACCTGCACCCCCGACGGCACCACGAAACGCAGGTCGAGCGGCTTGCCGTCCTTCTGCCTGACCGTCGTGCCGGCCGCGAGCCGCCAGCCGGCCGCGTCGAGCAGCTTCCTGGCCCGAGCGGGGTCGTACACGCCCATGCCGCCGGCGTTGTCCCGGTAGCCCTCCTGCGTGTTCATGAAGAAGTGGTTGTTCAGCAGCGCGATCGGCCAGTCCAGGCCCTGCAGGTCCGAGCGGGCGATGGCCTGGCGGTCGATGCCGAGCTGCACGGCCAGCCGGACGTCGCGGTCCTTGAGCAGTTCGCTCGACCCGTTGAAGGTGAAGTGCCGGAAGTCGGGGCCGGCCGCCTGCCGCACCTGCGCCCCCTGGGTGGCCCTGGCGCGGGCGAGATCGGGGGCGGACGGGCCCACGTCGACGATGTCGAGCTCGCCGTTGCCGAACGCCCCCATCAGCGAGTCCTGCTCCGACGCCCGATAGATGATCTTGTCCAGCTTGGCCCGGTCACCCCACCAGGCCTCGTCGCGTACGAGCGTGATCGTCTTGGCGGTCTGGTCGAACCCGCCGAACTTGAACGGGCCCGCCGTCACCGGGATCTTGTTCAGCCAGGCGGTGTTGAACGACTGGGACGTGCGGTTGGTGACGGCGGGCAGCAGCGGCGAGAACAACGACTGCCAGTCGCCGAAGGGCCGCTCGAACGTCACCACCACCTCGAAGTCGTCCTTGCCCCGCGTCACCTGCCCGATGTCCTGGTAGCCGGTGGAGGAGACGATGCGGAAGTCAGGGTCCTGCCCGTTCAGCGCCCGCCACTGCGCCCGGTAGTCGGCCCACGTGATCGGCCTCCCGTCGGACCATCTGGCCCTGGGGTTCAGCGTGTACGTGACCACCTGCTCGGGCCGCCGCTGCGTCACCCTCGCGTCGATCACGTAGTTGTCGTTGACCGTGATCTCGGCCTTCTCGTCGGACAGGAACGGCGAGGGCAGCAGCGCGTTGCTGACCACGGTGGCCATCGCGAGGTTGCCGTCCACGTGGTTCCTGTTCCACTGGGCGGGGAACTCGTTGATGCCCCACCGCAGCGTCCCGCCGTCCTTGACCTGGTCGCGCGGCTGCGGGTTGATGTCGTAGGCCTTGACCGTACGGTCGTCACCCTGTCCGGCGCCGCCGCCCGAGCCGCCGCCACCCCCCGCGCAGGCCGCCAGCAGGAACGAGCCCGTCACGGTGACGGCCACGACAAGACGAGATGCTTTCATCGAACGATTTCCTCCTGGTCATACGACGTCGCGCCGCTCGGCGTAGTGGCAGGCCGCGCTCTGGTCCGTGCCCTGTCCTGTATGCAGTGGGCGCGCCTCGGGCTCGACGTCCACGCAGAGCCTGCGCTCCTCGCCGGTGAGCTCCGTACGGAATTTCGGGCATCTGGTGCGGAAGCGGCAGCCCGTCGGAGGGTGGGCCGGGCTGGGCAGGTCGCCTTCGAGCAGGATCCGGTCGCGCGCCCGCTCGCGCACCGGATCGGGCAGCGGGATCGCCGACAACAGCGCCTGCGTGTACGGATGCGCCGGAGCCTCGTAGACGGCGTCCGCCTGCCCGATCTCGGCGATCCTGCCGAGGTACATCACGGCCACCCGGTCGGCGATGTGGCGCACCACGGCCAGGTCGTGCGCCACGAACAGGTAGGACAGGCCGAGCCTGGCCCTCAGCGAGGCGAGCAGGTTGATCACCCCGGCCTGGATCGACACGTCGAGGGCCGAGACCGGCTCGTCCAGCACGAGCAGCCGGGGCTCCAGCGCGAGCGCGCGGGCCACGGCGATGCGCTGCCGCTGCCCGCCCGAGAAGTCCTGCGGGTAGCGGGCGGCGTGGGAGGGATCGAGCCCGACCAGCGAGAGCAACTCGCCGACCCGGCGTCCCGGACGCCGCCCGTGGGTGCGCAGCGGTTCGGCCAGGATGTCGTGCACCGTCATGCGCGGGTCGAGCGAGGCCAGCGGATCCTGGAAGACCACCTGCATCTCGCGCCGGATCTCGGCGCGCCGCGCGGCGTCGAGCCGCGCGGTGTCGTGACCGAGCACGGTGATGACGCCCGCCTGCGGCGCCGTCAATTCGAGGATCTGCGTCAGCGTGGTGGTCTTGCCGCTGCCCGACTCGCCCACCAGCCCCAGCGTCTCACCCTCGCGCAGGTCGAAGCCGATCCCCGCCACCGCGTGCACGGTGCCGACCCTGCGCCTGAACAGCGTCCCCCTGAACAGCGGATAGTCCTTGACCAGACCGCGCACCTCCAGCACCGTGCGCGTGGCGCGCCGCGGCGCGCGACGTCCGGGGGCTCCGGACGCGTCCGCGTCGTACGGGGCCACCTCCTTCCACCGGATGCACGCGGCGTGGTGCCCGTCGCCCACCTCGAACAGCGGCGGCTCGTCCCGCTCGCACGCGTCGATCCGCATCGGGCAGCGCGGCGCGAACGGGCACCCGGGCGGCAGCGCGCCCGGCGACGGCGGGCTGCCCTCGATCGGCGTCAGCGGCCGCCCGCCCCCGTCGACGCGCGGGATCGAGCCGAGCAGCCCCGCCGTGTACGGCATCCGCGTGCGGTAGTAGACGTCGTCCACGCCGCCCACCTCGACCGGGCGGCCGGCGTACATGACCAGCACCCGGTCGGCGAAGCCGGCCACCACCCCGAGATCGTGGGTGATCATGATGATGGCGGCGCCGGTCTTCTCCTGCGCCTTCTTCAGCACCTCCAGCACCTGCGCCTGGACGGTCACGTCGAGCGCGGTGGTCGGCTCGTCGCAGATGATCACGTCAGGGTCGTTGGCCATGGCCATGGCGATCATCACGCGCTGCCGCATCCCGCCGGAGAACTCGTGCGGGAAGGCCAGCGCCCGCTCCGAGGGCTGCGGGATGCCGACGAGGTCGAGCAGTTGCACGGCCTTGACCAGGGCCGCCTCCTTGCCGATCCGCTGGTGCACGCGCACGGCCTCGGCGATCTGGTCGCCGACCCGGTAGACGGGCGTCAGCGCGGACAGCGGGTCCTGGAACACCATCGACATGGCCTTGCCGCGGTAGGAGGTCAGCTCGCGCGCGGGAGCGCCGATCAGTTCCCTGCCGTGCAGGCGTACGGACCCGGTGACGCGCGCGCCCTGGGGCAGCAGCCCCATGACGGCGGCCGAGGTGACCGACTTGCCCGACCCCGACTCGCCGACGATGCCGAGGACCTCGCCGCGGTGTACGGAACAGCTCAGCTCGCGCACGGCCGGCACGCCGCCGAACGACACGCTGAGGTCGCGCACGTCGAGCACCGGCCTCATCGCGGCCTCGCGGACGAGGGGTCGAACGCGTCACGCAGGGCGTCGCCGACGAGGTTGACCGCGAGCACGGTGATCACCAGCAGGCCCGCGGCGAACCAGAACGTCCACGGCGCGTAGACGGCCGTGCGCGAGCCGTCAGCGATCAGCGTGCCGAGCGACACGTCGGGCGGCTGGATGCCGAACCCGAAGTACGACAGCGAGGTCTCGGTGAGGATCGCGGTGCTGACGTTGAGCGTGGCGTCCACGATGAGCAGGGACGACAGGTTGGGGATCACATGGCGGAAGATGATGCGTACGGGCGGCACGCCCATGTAGCGGGCGGCCTGGATGAACTCCCGCTCCTTCGTCGAGATCGTCATCCCCCGCACGACCTTCGAGGTCACCATCCACAGGAACAACGCCAGGACGATCACGAACAGCGGCCACCGGCCCGCCCCGAACAGCGGCGACATGATCGCCAGCACCAGGAACGCCGGCAGCACGAGCAGCAGGTCGCTCACCCAGGTCACGGTCCGGTCGGTCCACCCGAGAAAATAGCCCGCGAACGCCCCCGCCACGGCGGCCAGCGCCGTGGACACCAGCGCCGCGAGCAGCCCCACGATCAGCGACTTCTGCATGCCGCGCAGCGTCACCGCGAAGACGTCGGCGCCCGTCTGGAGCGTTCCGAACCAGTGGCCGGGCGAGGGCGGCCGCAGGAACGCGGTGAAGTCCTTGTCGAGGTAGGTCCAGGGGGAGACCAGCGGCCCCGCGAAGGCCAGCAGGAACATCAGCGCGAGCACCGCGAAGCCGAGCCGCCCCTGCCCCGAGCGGAAGAAGCGTCCGGCGATCAGGCGCGCCCTGGACGGCGGGCGGGCGAGGACGTCCGCGCGCAGTTCCTCGGCGAGCTCCTCCTCGGAGAGCGTCATCGCGCTCGCACCCGGGGGTCGAGCGCGGCGTGCAGCAGGTCGGCGGCCAGCGAGGCGCACAACACGGCGACGGCCGCCAGCAGGGAGACGGCGGCGACGGTGTTGACGTCGTTGCGGACGATCGAGTTGATCAGCTGCTCGCCCAGGCCGTGCCAGCCGAAGATCTTCTCCGTGAACGTGGCCCCCGTCAGCAGGGTGCCGAACGTGAACGCGAAGTAGGTCGCCACGGGGATCAGCGCGGTCCGCAGCGCGTGGCGGACGAGCGCCTGGCCCCTGCTCAGCCCCTTGGCCATGGCGGTGCGTACGTAGTCGGCGCCCAGCACGTCGAGCATCATGTTGCGCTGGTAGCGGCTGAAGACGGCGATGAGCCCCACCGACAGCGAGACGGTCGGCAGGATCAGGTGCTGCAGCCGGTCGAGCGCGTGGCCCCAGAACCCGGTGTCGAGCCCGTCGCTGTGCTCGCCGCTCACCAGGAACACCTGGCGGCCGAAGACGTGCTCGTTGGCCCACGTGGCCGCCAGGATCAGGATGTTGGCCAGCACGACCACGGGCACGGCGAGCACCACGAACGACAGGCCGGTCGAGAGGCGGTCGAACCAGCCGTACTGCTTGGCCGCGGCCAGCGCGCCCGCCAGCACGCCGAGCAGGCTCCCGCACACCAGGCCCAGCACGACCAGCCGGAAGGTCACGCCCATGCGGCGCCTGAGATCGGCGTTGACCGGCGAGCCGTCGACGGACCTGCCGAAGTCGCCGTGCAGCACGCCCGCCGCCCATGTGGCGTAGCGCTGCAGCAGGGGTGTCCTGTCGTTGAGGTTGAGCGCGCTCAGCTGGGCGTCGACCACGGCGGCCGGCGGTTTCGGCGTGCGGTCGGCGTAGTTGGAGCGGGGGTCGAGGGCCGTGGCCGCCAGAAGGTAGGCGAGACTGGCGGCCACCACGACGAGCACGGCGTAGTTGAGCAACCTGCGGGCCAGGAACCCCGCCATCGCTCCCCCTTCGACGCCGAGCCACCCATCGTGCTCATCTTGCTACACCGGGTGAGCGTCGTGGTGGATTACCGGCCGGAAAGTTCGTCCACGGCGGTGCGGACGTCCTCGCTCGTGATCGTCGTCAGGTCGGCGGAGCTGGCCGAGCCGCCCCGCGCGGCGTGCGCGGCCAGCCGTACGTCGCGGCGCATGGCGGCGCGCTCGAACAGCGAGCGGGCGAAGCGGCCGTTGCCGAGCCCGTCGATCAGCCGCTCCTCGCACACCCAGGCGAACACCTCGTCGAGCCGGCGCAGCGCCTCCTCGTCGAACGAGTCGCCCGAGCGCTCCGCGAGCAGCACCGCGATCTCCGACAGCTCGGAGGGGGAGTAGCTGGGGAAGGCCACCCGCTGGTTGAACCGGCTGGCCAGGCCGGGGTTGGTGGCCAGGAAGGAGTCCATCTCGCGCTGGTAGCCGGCCAGCACGATCACGAGCCGGTCGCGGTCGTCCTCGGCGCGCTTGAGCAGGGTCTGCACGGCCTCGGCGCCGAAGGCGTCGCCGCCCTGGTAGCCGGGGTTGACCAGGCTGTAGGCCTCGTCGATGAAGAGCACGCCGCCGAGCGCGCGGTCGACCAGCTCGTTGGTCTTGATCGCGGTGGCGCCGAGGTGCTGGCCGACCAGGTCGGCCCGGTGCGCCTCGACGACGTCGGGCCTGGCCAGCAGGCCGAGCGCGGCGAACACCCGGCCGAGCACCCTGGCGACCGTGGTCTTGCCCGTGCCGGGCGGGCCGGCGAACACGAAGTGCCGCATCTGCGGCGGGGTGGGCAGCCCACGCTCCTGCCGCATCCTGGCCACCTGGAGCTGGGCGGCGATCGCGTGCACCTGCCGTTTGACCGGTTCGAGGCCGGCCATCCTGTCGAGGTCGGCCAGCGCCTCCTCCAGCGTGGGCGTGGCCACGTAGCCGCGGAAGCGCGCGGTCAGCTCCTCGAACGCCTTGGTGACGTCGGGCGTGGTGGTGGTGACGAGGTCGTGCGTGGTCGGCGTGCCGCCCGCGCCCACCACCCGTACGTCGCGGGCCTGCGCGGCGGCCTCCACCAGGCTGCGCGCGAACCTGGCGTTGCCCAGCTCGTCGATCAGGCCGCGCCGGTGCACGTCGTCGAACAGGCCGAGCAGCACCCGCTTGGTGTCGTCGCCCATCGTGTCGCCCCTGCGCTTCTGCAGCAGCTCGGTGACCTCGACCAGCTCGGCGGGGGAGTAGCCGGGGAAGCGTACGCGCGTGGCGAACCTGCTGGCCAGGCCGGGGTTGCTGGACAGGAACGAGCCCATCTCCTGCTCGTAGCCGGCCAGGATGATGATCAGCCGGTCGCGGTCGTCCTCGGCGCGCTTGAGCAGGGTCTGCACGGCCTCGGCGCCGAACCGGTCGGGCTGCCCGTCGGAGGAGTTGACCAGTCCGTACGCCTCGTCGATGAAGAGCACGCCGCCGAGCGCGCGGTCGACCAGCTCGTTGGTCTTGATCGCGGTGGCGCCCAGGAACTCGCCCACCAGGTCGGCCCGCTGCGCCTCGACGACGTAGGGGGTCTCCAGCAGGCCGAAGGCGTAGAAGATCTTGGCCAGCGCGCGAGCCACGCTGGTCTTGCCGGTGCCGGGCGGGCCGGCGAAGACGAAGTGCCTGGTGGGGCGGTCGGTGGTGTAGCCGGCCTCGGCCCGCAGCCTGGACGCCTCGATGGAGGCGGCGATCGAGCGCACCTGCTCCTTGACCGGCGCCAGGCCGACCATGCTCTCCAGCTCGCCCAGCGCCTCCTCGACGGAGATCTGCGGCGGCGCGGCGGACCGGTCCTGGGCGGACTCGGGCCTGCCCTCGCGCACCCTGACCCGGACCTGCTGCTCCTCGGCCGCGGCGCGCTCGGCCCTGGTCCTGCGGGCCAGCACGAAACGCTGGGTCAGCACGGCGAGGGCGGCGGCGTACGCGACCCACACGGAGACGTTCTCCGAGGCGAAGGAGAGCGGGACGGCGAGCAGGCCGGCGGGAGCGAGCGCCACCAGCGTCGTCACCCACGGCGTCACCCAGCGGATCAGGTGAGCGGCGGCCGCCACGGGCAGCGCCAGCCCGACCATGAGGTGCACCGAGCCCGAGCCGGGCGGGAACAACCCGGAGAAGAGCGGCAGCGCCAGCACGACCCAGCCCGCGACCACCAGCGCGGTGGCGGCGGCGCGCGGGAAGCGCATGGTCAGGGCCACGAACGCGAGCGCGAGCAGGACGAGGGGGAAGGTGCCCAGAAGGTCCCATCCGAGTGCGGCGCCCACGCCCATGGCGGCGACCAGCACGACCACGTAGAGCACCCGGCGCACGGCGGGGGGAATCTGGTAGTAACGCTGCCGCACCTTCTCGAACAGATCCCGCGCCGCGGCCCGCCCCGCCGCCTGGGCCCTGTCGGACTCACGCATCACGCCTCCCCGGTCCGCCCCCGGTTATACCGCACCGGACGGGCGATTGGGCGGTCCTGACACGCTAGGTGGAGGTCACGAAAGAGGCGATGTGGCGGCCGAGTTCGGCCCCCGCGTCCTCCTGGAGGAAGTGCCCGGCGCCCTCGATCACGGGATGTCGCAGGCCGGAGGCGCCGGAGATCGATTTGAGCAGAATGGGCGCCATGCCGCCGGTGATGGGATCGCCGTCCGAGAACGCCACCAGGAAGGGCCGGTCGAGCGTGGTGAGAACCTGCCAGGCAGCGCGGTTGGCCGGCGCGGCGGGGTCGTCGGGCGTGATCGGCACGAGGCCGGGCATGGCCCGCGGGCCCGCTTTGTACTCCTCGCCGGGGAACGGCGCGTCGTAGGCCGCGCGGACCTCGTCGGGCAGCCGCGTCCTGGAGCCCGCCTGCACGAGCCTGGCGATGTCGAGGACCGGGGCCTTGAGCACGGTGTTCTTGAACTGGTGCCACACCTCGGGCATGGGAATGTCACCCGTCGGCAAGCCCGTGTTCGCCGCCACGATCCTGGCGATCCGCCCGGGATGCTCGGCGGCGACGCGCAGCCCGATGAGCCCGCCCCAGTCCTGCCCGACGACGGTGACGCCGTTCAGCCCGAGCGCGTCGAACAGCAGGGCGCGCGTCCACTCCACATGCCGGGCGTAGGCGTGGGCGGCGAGGTCGGCCGGCTTGTCGGAGCGGCCGAACCCGACGAAATCCGGGGCGATCGCGCGCAGCCCGGCCGCGGCCAGTTCGGGCATGACGTGCCGGTAGAGGAACGACCAGGTCGGCTCGCCGTGCAGCAGCACGACGGGCTCGCCGTCGGCGGGGCCCGCCTCGACGTAGGCCATGCGCAGGCCGTCGGCGACCTCGGCGTAGCGGGGTTCGTAGGGGAAGCCGGGCAGGCCGGCGAAGCGCTCTTCAGGTGTGCGCAGGACGTGCATAGAACATTATTCTACGCCACCTGGCCGGGCCGCGCCCTTGGTCCCGCGGCCCGATCAGGCGCGGCGCTGGTGGCGGCCCGGGTACTCGCCGAGGAACACCTGCTTGGGCGTGATGCGCAGGACGTCCGAGTCGGCCTGGGCGATGCCGCGCACCTCCACCCAGAAGCGCCGCTGCGAAGGGTCCGTGGCGAACACGGCCACCCTGGGGTCGGCCTCGATGGCGTCCCAGGCCTCCGTCTCGGCGATCAGCCGCAGCTCGCCCGACGAGGTGACGGACGCCACCGCGCCCGCGACCCGGGGGCCGAGGGAGTCGGCGTAGGACAGGACGATGCCGCGGGCGTACGAGAAGGTCCGGCGTGCCTCGGGGCCGAGCGGGACGGACGGCTCGGCGCCGATGGGCAGGTCGCACATGAGCAGGGAGGACCGCCACGGGCCCGCGCCGCCGCGCCACCACGCCCGCGCCGCGCGGGCCAGGAACACCGCCATCGCCACGCCCAGCGCGCCGAGCCCGGTACGCCAGGCCCAGGCCGACCCGAACAGCCCGCCCGCCGCGCTCGCCACGGCGCAGAGCACCACGAGCGCGGTCGCGGCCAGCAGCCACCCGTCCCCCCGGTGCCGGGCGCGCAGGTAACCGCGCACCATCGGGTACGGCACCGCGACCGCCGCCAGGGCGGCTCGCGGCTCCACGGCCAGGGCCCCGCCGAGCAGCGGCACGAGCACCGTCCACGTCCTGCCGAGCAGGATCCAGAGCGTCACGCCGGTGTTGCGCCTGGCGGTGCGTTCGCTGTCCTGAACGCGCGCCGACTCGGCCAGCGCCCGCAGCGGGCGTCCCCGCCACGCCTCGGCCAGCGCGCGTACGCCGGCCAGCGCCGGCCAGCCCAGCACCGCGATGCCCGCCAGCCCGGCCCAGACGGGGTCGAACGCGGGCGGCAACACCGGCCCGGCCGCCAGCAGCAGCCAGGCGGCGAACGCCGCCACCGACACCGCCGCCGACACCAGGTGTGCGCCGAGCCAGGGGTCGAGGCGGAGCATCGGCCGTACATATCGCCACAGTCCCACCCTCCTGGCCTGCCTGACCGTGAGCGGCGCCAGCGCGGCCAGCACGGCGAAGCCGGCGAGCTCGGCCTGCGCGCCCCAGTCCGTCAGCAGCGCGGCCGCGGCGATCGCGACCGTGGCGACGGCGACCAGCAGACGGGCCTGGCGGGACCAGACCTCCAGAGCGCGCCTCGCCCGGGAGGTGTCGCGCGGGTTCACCGGCCACGCGGGGTCGTGGTGCGGGCGAGGCCGGTCCCAGCGCAGCAACGACAGGCCGAGGTTCACGTGGGCCTGCGGATGACCGGGTTCGGTGGCGAGCGCGGCGCGGTAGGACCGCTCGGCGGCGGCGTGGTCGCCGCGCAGCAGGGCCAGGTCGCCCAGCATGACCTCGGGGCCGGCCTCCTCGGGCGCGAACTTGCCCGCCAGGGCGGCGTGCTGGACCGCATCCCCCCAGCGGCCCGGCACGCGGCGCAGGACCGAGGCCAGCCGCAGGCGGGCCGGCCAGGAGCCGCGGGCCAGCTCGACGGCCCGCTCCGCGGCCGGCACGGCGTCGGCGTCGCGGCCCAGCCGCTCGTGGGCGAGGCTCATCAGCCGGTACGCCCACTCCGCCGAGGGGTCCAGGTCGGCCGCCAGGCGGGCGGCGTCGAGGGCGGAGTCGGGGCGGCCGGCGTTCAGCCTGGCCACGGCCTCGGCGCACCACTCGCGAGAGGACCGGTCGGGTGGATCGCCTGGTCTGCCACGTAGATCGGTCCCCACGATCCCATGATCGCTATGAGAGTGATCGTTGGATAGATCCGGACATATGGCTGTATCTCTCTAGAGAGGTTCGTGTGTGACCCTGGATCAGGCGATACCGCTATGACAAGTGCCTGACATGGCCTAAGCTGCCACGCAAGCCGGAGCGGAGGAGCCTGGCGCGAGGCCTCGGGAGGAGTGAGTGCCGAGCCGTGGTCCCCACGCGCCGACCTGAGAGCACGTGCGGGCCCTGGACACGGATCGGCCTGCAAGGAGGCCCATGACCGTCACACAGGCCGCACCTTTCGTGCGGACTGCGAACCGGGAGCACCGGGACCACCGCTGGTCCATCCTCGTGCTCCTGTGCCTGAGCCTGCTGCTGATCACGGTCGACGCCACGGTCCTGCACATCGCGGTGCCCACGCTCACCGCCGCGCTCGAACCCTCCGCCGTGCAGCTGCTGTGGATCATCGACATCTACTCGCTGGTGGTCGCGCCGCTGCTGATCATGTTCGGCACGCTCGGCGACAAGTACGGCCGCAAACGCATGGTGTTGGGCGGCTTCGTGCTGTTCGGCCTGGCCTCGGCCGGCGCCGCCTTCGCTCCCACCCCGCTGACCCTCATCCTGGCCAGGGCGCTCCTCGGCGTCGGCGGTGCGATGATCATGCCGGCCACGCTCTCGCTGATCCGCCAGGTGTTCACCGACCGGCGCGAGCGGGCCATCGCGCTGGGCGTGTGGAGCGCGGTCGCCGCCGCGGGCGCGGCCGTCGGGCCCCTCATCGGCGGCGTGCTCGTCGGCATCTGGTGGGGCGCGGTCTTCCTCATCAACGTGCCGATCCTGCTGGTGCTGCTGCCCGCCGCCGTCAGGCTGCTGCCCGACTCGCGCGGGCACGGGGACCGGCCCTGGGACGCGGTGAGCGCCGTGCTCTCGGTGCTCGGCATCCTCGCGCTGGCGTTCGGGCTGAAGGAGGCGGGGTCGGGCAGCCTGATGCCGCTGTGGGCGTCCGTACTCGTGTTCCTGGCCGGGCTCGGGCTGCTGGCCGCCTTCGTGCGACGGCAGACGCGGCTGACCGTGCCGCTGCTGGAGACCGGGTTGTTCCGGCGGCGTGAGTTCGCCACCGGGGTCGCGGGGGTGCTGCTCGGCGTGTTCGCGCTGGTCGGGCTCCAGCTCATGCTCGCCCAATACCTCCAGCTCGTCCTCGGCGACAGCCCGCTGCGCGCCGCCGTCCGGATGTTGCCGCTGGTCGTCTCCGCCATCACCGGCGGGCTCGCCGCCGCCCACATCCTGCCGAGGATCGGCATGCGGGCCACCATGAGCGGCGGTCTCGGCCTCGTCGCGCTGGCGCTGACGCCCACGCTCAGCTGGGGCGTGGAGGGCCATCCCGTGATGCTGGCGATCTGCTTCGTCGGCATCGGCTTCGGGGTGCAGGTGGCGCTGCTGGCCGCCTCCGACACGATCATGTCGTCGGCCACCGAGGGGCAGGCGGGTGGGGCCGCGGCCATCGAGGAGACCGCCTACGAGCTCGGGGCCGGGCTGGGCGTGGCGGTGCTCGGCACGATCACCGCGATCGTGTACGCCCCCGGGCTCCCCGCCGTGCCGGGGGTGTCCGCGGGCGGAATGGACAAGGCCAGGCAGTCGCTCGCCTCCGCCGCGCACGTCGCGGACGAGATCGGCGGCAGAGCGGGCGTCGCGCTGCTGGACGCCGCCCGGTGGGCCTTCGTCAACGCCCTGCACACGACCGTGGTCGTGAGCGTCGTTCTGCTGAGCCTGACCGCCGTCGCGGTGGCCACGCTGCTCAGCCGTGATTGAGGTGTGCCATGTCCCGATCAGGGCAGACAACAACCGTGAGACAGGCCCTTCGCGATCTTGCCGCTTTAGTCGCCCGCATCGGTGTGGGCGGCATCTTCTTCGCCAACGGCTGGGCCAAGCTGGAAGACGGGCTGAAGATCACCGGTGAGAAGTTCCTGGAACAGGGTGCTCCCGCGCCCGGAGCCTGGGCCACGATCACGATGCTCGCCGAGCTCATCGGCGGCGCACTGCTGATCGCCGGGTTGGCGGTCTCGGTCACCGGGCTGATCCTCTTCGCCGAGGCCCTCGCCGTCTTCGTGGTCGCGCCGCCGCTCAACCCCATCAGCCTGAACGAGCTGATCCTGCTCGGCGCGGCGTCCCTGCTGCTGGCCGTGGTGGGGGCGGGGCGGATCTCGGTGGACCACATGGTGGTGATCCGCCGGCGCGAGTCGGAGGCGGCCGACGAGTTCGCCGCCGACAGGGAGGCGGACAACGTCATCGCCTCCCTACGCGAACCTGACACCACCCCCAATCCCGACAAATCAGATAAACCCGATCAATCGGACAAGCCGGAAAAGGCCAGCAAGTCTGGCAAGGCCGGCAAGTCCGAACCCGCGCCTGAGCCGGCGGCGACGGAGGACACGGCGCCGCACCCGCGCCCGCGCTCCCAGAGCGGGGAGCCCAAGAGCGGCGACGACCCCGCGCCGGCGCCGGGCGACACGCTGGTCGCCGGCCGGAAGAAGCCTCCGGCCCGCAACCGCCGCACCACCACCTCCGACTGAGCGGCCCGGGGCAGGCAGGCGTCAGGCGGGGGCGACAGGGGAGGAGACCAGGGCGGCGCAGGCCTCGGTGGCCATGACGGCGCTCAGCTGGGCCGACAGGGGCACCTTGCCGTCCGCCGCGCGCGTCCACACCGGCCCGGCCAGGATCGTGCCGTCGCGCTCGCACGACCTCCACAGCCGTTCGGTGCTGGCCAGCATGAAGTCCCGCAGGTCCGGCACGTCCGCCGCGTCCACCAGCAGGCGCGCGTACCGGTAGAAGACGCCCTTGAACAGCCCTTCGTCACCGCCGCCGCCCTCGTCGGCGAAGACCCCGCCGGGGGCCAGCTCGGCGAGGGCCGTGCGGGCCGTCCTGGTGGCGCGCCGCAGGTAGTCGTCCTCCCCGAGCGCGCGGGCCAGCTCCACACAGGCCCCGATGTACAGGCCCTGGTTGTAGGTGAAACGCCACTGCTCGTCGATGGCGTGGTCCTGCTGCCGGTTGATTCCGTCGTGGACGAACCCGTCGGGCCGCACCAGCACGCGCTCCAGCCAGTCCATCGCCCGCCGCCCCCATGCCAGCTGCTCGGGGTCGCCCGTGTGCCGGTGCAGGCGGGCCGAGAGCACCACGAAGGGGCCGTTGGCGGGGGTGTTCTTGTAGTACGGCTGCGGGACCCGCCAGGCGATCCCGCCGCCCTCGTGCTCGTTCCAGCCGCTGTCCAGCACGTGCCGCCAGATCCGGGCCGCCTCCGCGCGCAGGTCGTCGTCGCCGCGGACCTCGGCCAGCCGCAGGATCGCCAGGCCGAACCAGAGCATGTCGTCGAAATAGTCGTTGAACAACGACCCGTCGTTGCGCGCGAGGATGTTGTCGTGGACCTCCATGGCGCGGTCCAGCCACGCCGGGTCCGAGGTCCGCTCGTACGCGTCCACCCGCGCGTCCAGGGCGTGCGCCAGCCACCAGTAGTTGAAGACGTCGTTGTCGCCGGGCCCCAGCGGGTGCCAGTTGTCGAACAGCTGCCGGCCGGGGGCGGCGAAGTAGTGATCCAGGCTGCGCTGCGCCACGTCGGCGCGGTCGTTCCAGAGCGTGCGTGAATCGGGCTCGGGCAACACCAGGCGTTCTCCGTTCGTCGTTGCGTGCGTGGTCCGTGAGCTGCGGGCCGGGTCCATGGGTCCGTGGGCCGCGTCTATCGCCGCCCGCGCTGGTCGTCGGCCTCGACGATCGTGAAGGGTACGATGGACCGTGCGGGCACGGGCTCGCCACGCGTCTGGGCGAGCAGCAGGTCGACCGCGCGCCTGCCCATCTCGCGCTGGTCCTGGCGCACGTGCAGGAAGGCGGGCCCCGCCACGGGGTCGCCGGCGGAGTCGAAGCAGGCGATGAGGGGCCGGTCCCGGCCGGGCGGGGCCTCGACGGCCCGGTCCATCACGCGCGCCAGGTTGTACTCGCAGACCACGAACGCGGTCACCTCGGGCTCGCGCTCCTGGAAGGCGCGGACCCGCTCCACGTCGGCCCGCACGTTCTCGGCGCTGAAGGCTCCGGGCAGGGTGCTGGACAGGCCGGTCAGCAGGTGCTGGTGGCCGAGGGGCAGGCCGCGCCCCGCCAGCGCGGTACGGAAGCCCTCCAGCCGCTCCTCGATGCTGGAGGTGTTCTCCGGCGGGGGAGAGACGAACGCGATGTGCCGGTGCCCCTGGTCGAGCAGGCGGTCGGTGAGGGTGCGGGCGGCGGCCACGTTGTCGGTGTGGACGGCGCACGCCTGGATGCCCGCCAGATAGCGGTCGACCAGCACCAGCGGGTAGCCGGCGAGGATGGTGCGCAGCAGGCGGGCGTTGTAGTACTCGCCGTGGACGGGAAAGACGATCAGCCCGTCGACGAGGCCGCCGTCGACCATGGACGCGACCGCGCGCTCCTCCTCCGCCTGGTCGCCACGGGTGCGTTTGATCACGAGGGCGATCCCGTGCTCGGCGCAGCGTTCCTCCACGGCGGCGAGCAGTTCGAGACCGTACGCCTCCGACGCGTCGGGATAGATCATCGCGATCGCCCCAGGAGCGCGCTCTCCCGGCGCCGCGCGCTCGGCCGCTGTGCCGGTGGAGGGGATCGCGAGCTGGTCGAGGTCGGGCAGCTCGCCGGCGACGAACGAGCCCTTGCCGCGGATGCGCTCCACGACGCCCGCCTGCCGCAGGAGCTCCAGGGCGCGCTTCGAGGTGATGCGGCTGACCTCGAACCGCTCGGCGAGCTCCATCTCGGAGGAGACGCGGTCTCCCGGGACCAGGGCGCCCCGCCTAATCTCGTCCAGCACGTATTCGATGATCCGCTCGTAGAGCAGCGGGCCTCTTGCGACCACTCTTCCCCTTAGGCCACGAAAGTTGGTATGTCGACGGAAACTAGGTATATACCATCTTGCCGCCCATCGGCCTGGACTCGGTTATCGAGATATTTCGTCCTGATATCTCCAACATATTGACTTATATCAACATGCTTCCTACCTTTCCCACAAGTGACCTCTCCGGGAAGTCCCGAAGGAGACCGCGTGACCAGGACGCTCGCCACAGGGCCGGACATCCGCGGGCCCGCTGCCGGCCCGCCTCGGCATGGACGGCCCCCTGAACGGTCGGCGCTGGGCCGTCACCAGGCGCGCGCCGGCATGGCGTTCACCGCGCCGGCGATGGTGTTGTTCCTCGTCTTCACCGTGCTGCCGGTGGCGGGCGCCTTCGGGCTCAGCTTCACGACGTACGACGTGCTCACGCCGCCTTCCTGGGCCGGCCTGGCCAACTACGGGCGCCTCCTCGAGGACGACACGTTCTTCACCACGCTGAAGAACATCCTCTACTACTGCGCGATGTTCGTGCCCGCCATGATCGCCATCTCGCTGGTGCTGGCGCTGGCGCTCAGCCGGCGGCTCCCGGGCATGGCGATCTTCCGCACCGTCTACTTCATCCCGGTCGTCACCTCGCCCGTGGCCGCCGCCACCGTGTGGGCGTGGATGCTGAACAGCCACTACGGCCCCATCAACGAGGTGCTCGGATATTTCGGCATCCCCGGCCCCGCCTGGGTGGGCGACGGCAGCACGGCCATGGTGTCCATCGTGATCGTCACGCTGTGGCAGGGAGTGGGCTCCAACATGCTCATCTACCTGGCCGGCCTGCAGAACGTCCCGGCCCATCTGTACGAGGCCGCCGCGCTCGACGGGGCCGGTCGCTGGCGGACGTTCCTGCACATCACCTGGCCCTCGCTGCGCACGACCACCTTCTTCGTCACGACCCTGTCGCTGATCGGCGCGTTCCAGCTCTTCGACCAGGCGTACGTCATGACCAAGGGCGGTCCTGGCAACACGACGCTGACGCCCGTCTACCAGATCTACGAGACGGGCTTCAACCGGCTGCAGATGGGCTACGCCTCCGCGCAGGCCTTCACCCTGTTCATCATCATCGTCGCCGTCACGGTGATCAACATGCGGGTCAACCGCGACCAAGTGCCGGAGTGATGCCCATGACCAGCAGGACCACCGCGACGATCCGTCTCGTGCTCGGCCGCACGGTCTTCTACGGCGTGCTGACGGTGATGGGCCTGTTCATGCTGCTGCCGTTCCTGTGGTCGCTGAGCACGTCGCTCAAGCCGAACGAGGACATCATCGCGCTGCCCATCAAGTGGCTGCCCGGCTCGATCACCTTCGAGCACTACTGGTCGGCGTTCACCACCGTCCCGTTCGCCCGGCACTTCGCCAACTCGATGCTGCTGGCCGTGGCGGGCGTGGCGACCAACGTGCTGCTCGGCGCGCTGGCGGGCTACGCCTTCGCCCGGCTGGCGTTCCGGGGCAACCGGCTGCTGTTCCGGCTGCTGCTGGCCTCGATGATGGTGCCGCCCGTCGTGACGCTGGTGCCGTCGTTCATCATTGTCAGGAGCATGCCGCTGGCGGGCGGCAACGACCTCACCGGCCAGGGCGGGGCCGGGCTGCTCAACACGTACTGGGCGGTCATCCTGCCGGGAGCGGTCGGGGCCTTCGCGGTGTTCATGATGCGTCAGTTCTTCCTGGCGCTGCCCAAGGACCTGGGCGAGGCCGCCCGCGTCGACGGGTGCCGCGAGTTCCGCATCTTCTGGAGCATCTACCTGCCCCTGTGCCGTCCCGCGCTGGCCACCCTGTCGGTGTTCACGTTCGTCGCCGGCTGGAACGGCTTCCTGTGGCCCCTGATCGTGCTCAACGACCCCGACATGATGACGATCCAGATGAGCCTGGCCGCCTTCTCCTACAACCAGAAGACCGACTACGGGCCGCTCATGGCCGGATCGATCGTCGCCATGGTGCCCACGCTCCTGCTGTTCGCCTTCGGACAGCGCTACCTCACCCGCGGCCTGGCCTTCACCGGCACGGGCTCCAGGTGACCCCCCTTGTGATCTCCGAGAAAGGAACGAGCCGCCGATGCGCTGGACTCTGCCCGGGCGGCTGGCCGTCACCACCGTCGCCCTCCTGACCGTGGTCTCCACCGGCTGCGCCCCGTCCGACGACGACTCCTCCGGCTCCGGTGACGTGGTCAGCCTGACCTTCTGGGGCGACTGGTCGGGCGAGGGCGAACAGCAGTTCAGGACGATGACCGACGCCTTCAACAAGACCCACCCCGGCATCCAGGTGGAGTACGTCGTCCAGGAGGACATGCTCACCAAGTTCCTCACCGCCTCGACCTCAGGCCAGGCCCCCGACGTCATGTTCTGGGACCGCTGGCGCACGGCCACGTACGCGCCCAAGAACGTGCTGGAGCCGCTCGACGAGCGCATGAAGAAGGACGGCATCGAGCGGGAGCGGTTCTACGGCGAGGCGGTGCGCGAGCTGAGCCACGACGGCAAGGTGTACGGCCTGCCGCTGACCGTCGACGCGCGGGCCCTGTTCTACAACACGACCCACCTGAAGGAGGCCGGGGTGGAGCCGCCGCGCACCTGGGCCGAGCTGGAGGAGGCGGCGATCAAGCTGACCAGGCGGGAGGGCGGCAAGCTCGTCCGCGCCGGGCTGTCGATGGACGACGCGGGCCTGTTCAGCATGTACCTGCGCCAGGCCGGCGGCCAGATGGTCACCGACGACTGCTCCCGCACCACCTTCAACAGCCCGCAGGGCGCGGAGGTGCTCGGCCTGTGGGACCGCATGGTCAAGGGCGGCGTCTACCAGACCGGGTTCGAGACCGGGCTGGGTGAGGGCACCGACGCGTTCGCCACCGGCAAGGTCTCCATGATCTTCACCGGGCCGTGGAACATCACCACCTACAAGAAGTACGGCAAGGACCTCGACTTCGGCATCGTGCCGCCGCCCGCGGGGCCGCAGGGCGGCAAGGCCAGTCTCATGGGCGGCTTCGGCCTGGTGATCCCGCGCGCGGCCAAGCAGAAGGACGCGGCCTGGGAGTTCGTCAAGTGGTGGACGGCCGAGAAGGCCAACGCGCTGAAGTGGGCCAAGACCAGCCTGAACATCCCCGGCAACGTGGAGGCGGCCGAGGACCCCTTCTTCACCGGTGACCCGTTCTGGAAGCCGATCCTCGACACGCTCGAATACGCCAAGGTACGGCCGGCCTGCGCCGGTTACCCGCCGATGGAGGACGACGTCCTCATCCCCAACCTGCAGTTGTTCCTCGGGGGCAAGGCCACCGCCGAGCAGGCCCTGGCCAAGTCCCAGGAGCAGGGCGACCGCGTCCTGACCCAGAACAACCTCGACTGAGGAGAGCATCCGTGAGAGCGCGCATCGCGGCCGTCTGCGTCGCGTTATTGGGCCTGTTGCAGGCCGGCCTGGTCGCCCGGCCGGCGCACGCCACCGTCCCCGAGGACGCCGACGCCGCCATGTCGGCCTTCGTCGACGCCTTCTGGGACCCGGAGAAGAAGTACTTCTACACCAACAGCGACCACCGTGTGCACGAGCACGCCCACGGGCCGGAGAACGGGCTCTACACCGACTTCTGGTGGGAGGCGCAGCTGTGGGAACTGGTGATGGACGCCTACGAGCGCACCCGCAGCCAGAAGTACCGGCAGCTGCTCGACGACGTGTACGCCGGTTTCGTCGCCTGCTACCCGGACTTCGCCAACGACTTCAACGACGATCTCGGGTGGTGGGCGCTGGCGAGCGCGCGGGCGTACGAGCTGACCGGGGACGAGACGTACCTGAACCGGTCGAAGCAGTTGTTCGAGCGGATCTGGGCCGAGCGCGACGACACGCACGGCGGCGGCATCTGGTGGCGCAGGAGCGTGCGCGACCAGAAGAACGTCGCCACGAACGCCCCCGCGGCGATCACGGCCACCAAGCTGCACGCCGCGACCGGAGACGACGCCTATCTGTCGCGGGCGCGCGACCTGTTCGCCTGGGTGAAGGAGAACCTGCAGGAGGACGGGCACGTCTACGACCACTTCGAAGCCGACGGCACGCTCGTCAAGTGGGACTTCACCTACAATTTCGGCACCTACATCGGCGCTGCCGCCGCGCTCCACGAGGCGACGGGCACGGCCTCCTATCTCGCCGACGCCCGGGCCGCCGCCGACTGGGCCACCGCCAACCTCACCAACGGCGGCACCCTGCTGCACGAGGGCGTCAACGACGGGGGCGGCTTCAAGGCGCTGCTGATCCGCTATCTCAACGTGCTGGTCACCCGGCACGGCCAGATGAAGTATCTGCCGTTCCTGCAGCGCAACGCCACCCAGGCCTGGCAGCACCGGCGTCCTTCCGACGACCTGATGGGCCCCGACTGGTCCGCGCCCGCGCCGGAGACGTTCCTGCAGAGCCTGACCGCGGCGGCCCCCGTCAGCATGCTCCAGATCGTCGAGCCTGACGGCAACGGCGGGATCCAGCCGGAGAACGGCGTCTACGAGGCCGAGAACGCCCGCTCCGAGGGCATCGGCGGGGAGAGCAGCCGGCCGGGCTTCACCGGCAGGGGTTACCTGGCCGGCTGGAACACCGCGGGCCAGGCGCTGACCGTCCACGTGAACGTCGGCCGCGCCGGGCCCCATCAGCTGCGCTTCCGCTACGCCGCCGGCGCAGGTGACGCGGGCCGTCGCATCCTGGTGAACGGCGCTCAGGCCGCCGACCTGAGCTTCCCCGCCACGGACGGCTGGGGCGACTGGGGCACCGCCGTGCTCGACGGCGTCCGGCTGGAGCGCGGGCACAACACGATCAGGATGGAGCTCGGCGCCGGCAACTACCTCAACCTCGACGCGATGACCCTCGGCGACCGGCGCACATGAGACCGGCTCGCGTTCAGGCCTTGCGAGGCCGGTGACGGCGGCGGATGCTGGCGGTGGCACCCACACCCCCCGGAGGGTCCTCGTGACGTCCCGCCGCTCAGTCCTCGCCGCCGTCGCCGTCCTCCTCCTCATCGGATACCTCCGAGGAAACCCCGCCTTCAGGCGGGGGAGGGATCGGACCCCTGCGGAGCAGGACAGGGGTAGCCGATTCGCCGCCAGGCGAACCGGCGTCAAAACGCCGCACGACATCGCAGGTTCGGTAGTGTGTTCGACGGTGGTGATGACCAAGCCACCGGACGAACGATCAGAAGCACCCTCGCCGCAGGGCTTGCGGAGAGGTGAAACGCCTGTGGAGCTGGTGTAAGACCTCAACGGGAGTTCCCTTTCCCGGGCGGGCGACCGGCGGTGAAGCAGGAAGGCCGGTCGGCGACGGCTGGAATCCC
>NZ_SMLD01000102.1:0-34187 GCF_004352805.1 Nonomuraea mesophila | reverse complement strand
GAAACGGCCAGGCTGATCCGCTCACGCGGACCAGCTGTCACGGCACCGCTCGGGCCTGGAGGCCCTCCCGCGCTGTCGTTTCCTCCCGGGCGTAAACGCCCAGGGTTCCACGCCAGATTCGGCTGAACACGCCTGAGTCGTCGCCTTCCGGGGCTTATCACGGGATGGTGCTGCGTGCGCTCACCGGAGAGGGGCCCGAAGGGCTCGTGCCGGAGGTGGCGTTGCGGCCGGAGCGGATCGTGCTGGCCGGGGTGCGCGATCTCGATGCCCCGGAGGCGGAGTTCGTCAGGACTCGTGGGATCCGCCATGTCCGGGAGGCGGATGCGGCAGCCCTTGTGGAGGCGATCGCGGCTTGCCACGGGACACCGGCCGGCGGGTCTTCGGATGCGGCGGCAGTTTATGTGCATATCGATCTGGATGTGCTCGATCCGCGGGTCTTCGCGAGCGTGGGTTGCCCGGCGCCTGGCGGACTGCATCCCCATCAGCTCCTTGCTCTGGTCGGCGCCGTCGCCGAACGGTATGAGGTGGCGGGTCTCGGGATCACGGAGTATGAGCCGTCCGGGCAGGCGGACCAGGAGTTGCTCTCCGGCCTGGTCGAGCAGTAGGTCGATGTCTGCTCGGGACGGCGAGGGGCCAGCCCGGACGGGGCCCGCGGAGGGCGACGTGGATAGCGGTCAGCCCGGGCGTACGGCGCCGCGGAACGCTGTGCGGAAGTAGGGCGAGCGGAGGAAATCGACCTTTCGCACCACGTCGCCCGTCTTCGGAGCATGGATCATGACGCCGCCTCCCAGGAACAGGGCCACGTGGGTGGGGTCGCCCGTGCCGCCCCCGAAGAAGAGCAGGTCGCCTCGGCGGCGAGCGCTCAGCGGGATCCTGCGGCCCTGGCGGAACTGGGCGCCGGTGTAGCGACTCAGCCGCACCCCGGCCTTGGACCAGGCGTAGAGGGTCAGGCCACTGCAGTCGAAGCCGGTCGTGGCTGCGCCTCGCCCGATGCCGATGGTGGGACCCTTCGCCGAGCCCCCGCCCCAGGAGAAGGAGACGCCCAGCTGGCCGAGGGCAGCGGCGGCGGCTGTCTCACCTCTGGTCGGGGTGCGTTTGAGTTGGGCCAGGGCGGGATCGGGGACTGCGACGAGTGCGGTGCACAGGCCGCCGCCGAGGGCCAGCCAGACGAGAGCGATGCGTCGGAGCATGAGGGCCTCCCTTGTTCGTACGTGAGTTCGGGAGGCCAGGATGATGGGGCGGGGTGAGGGGATGCGGAGCCGAGCGGCGTTCTGTGGATGGCGGGGTCGCGACGGTGCCCGGCTGTGGACAAACACGAACCGCCCGGTGGTCAGGGGCGGGATTCGGCTATGCGGACGAAGGCGTGGATGTCGAGTTGTTCGCCGCGGGCCGATGGGTCGACTCCGGCCGCTCTGAGCGCGGTCTCCGCCTGGGCCGGGCTGCCCGCCCACGAGGCCAGGGCCGCGCGCAGGGTTTTGCGGCGCTGCGCGAAGGCCGCGTCGATCACGGCGAACACCTCTTCTCTCGACGCCGTCGTGGCGGGCGGGTCACGGCGGACCAGGGACACCAGCCCTGAGTCGACGTTGGGGGCGGGCCAGAAGACCGACCGGCCAACTGGGCCCGCCCTGCGCACGTCCGCGTACCAGGCGGCCTTGACCGACGGCACCCCGTACACCTTGGATCCTGGACCGGCGGCCAGGCGGTCGGCCACCTCCGACTGCACCATGACGAGGCCCTTGCGCAGCGACGGCAGCGCCTCCAGGAGGTGGAGCACCACCGGGACGGCCACGTTGTAGGGGAGGTTGGCCACGAGGGCGGAGGGGGTGAAGCCCAGCAGGTCGGTCTCGGAGATCTTCATGGCGTCGGCGTTGATCACCGTGAGCTGGTCGCCGACCCCTCGGTCGGCGACGGTGAGGGGAAGCTGCTGGGCGAGCACCGGGTCGATCTCGACGGCCACCACATGCGCGGCCGACGCCAGCAGTTGCAGGGTGAGCGAGCCGAGGCCGGGGCCCACCTCGATGACGACGTCGTCAGGGGACAGGTCGGCCACGCGCACGATGCGGCGGACGGTGCCCCCGTCGATCACGAAGTTCTGCCCCAGCTTTTTTGTCGGACGAAGATCTAGCTTGTCCGCCAAAATACGTATTTCTGCAGGGCCCAACAGCCTCATCATCTCATCAGTCTCCCGCATCGAAGAACCTGCGATGGCGTACGGGGGAACCAGAGGAGAGGATGGCGTGGAACAGGAAGGGACGTCCCTGATGGAGCCAACGGGCGCCGCGCCCCTACGCCCGACGGACTTGCGGGAGGTGGGACCATACCGCCTGCTCGGCCGGCTCGGCGAGGGAGGCATGGGGACCGTGTTCCTCGCGCGGGCGCCGACGGGGCGGTTCGTCGCGCTCAAGGTGGTGAAGGCGGAGTTCGCCAACCAGGAGGGGTTCGCGGCCAGGTTCCACGCGGAGGTCGACAGCGCCCGGCGGGTGGCGTCGTTCTGTACGGCCCAGGTGCTGGACAACGGCAACACCGGCGACGGCAGGCCTTACATGGTGACCGAGTACATCGCGGGCACTCCTCTGTCCGACCAGATCACCAGGCAAGGGTCCCTGGACCCCGGCCCCCTGCACGGAGTCGCGCTCGGGGTCGCGGCGGCGCTCGCGGCCATCCACGTGGCCGAACTGGTGCACAGAGACCTCAAACCGGCGAACGTCATCCTCTCGCTGTCCGGGCCCCGCGTGATCGACTTCGGGATCGCCAGGGCGCTCGACCGGGAGAGCGGGTTCACGCTCTCCGGCGAACTGCTGGGCAGTCCGGGCTGGTGGGCGCCCGAGCAGGTACGCGGTGAGCCGGTCAGCCCGGCGGCCGACATCTTCGCCTGGGGCTGCCTGGTGGCGTACGCGGGCAACGGGCGGCACCCGTTCGGCCGTGGCGACCCCATCACGCTGGCCCACCGCGTCCTGAACACCCAGCCCGACCTCGGTACGCTGCCCGCGCCGCTGGACGACCTCGTCCGGCTGGCCACCTCGATGGACCCCGCGCAGCGCCCGACCGCGCAGGACCTGCTGATCGCGCTGGTGGGCGGGAACACGCCCGCCCCGTCGATCAACCCGCCGACCCTGGTGGCGACCGAGATGCCGAAGGACTGGCGGCCGCCGAAGGAGGAAACGGACGACACGGACGTGACGGCCGCGTTCACGACTCCCGCGCCGGGTGACACCACGCGGCGGGAGACGGTGACCGGCGGCCCGGCCGGCGCTCAGGACCCCGAGCCGCCGCAGGCTGACACACGTCACGAGCGGGCCGACGTCCCTCACGGCAGTCCGCAGCCCGGTGCGGAGAGCCCTCACGCCGGTGGGGCGGGGACGCGGGAGGCGCGACCGGACGAGACTCCTGTCGAGGAGCGGGCGCGGCGTGAGGAACTGGCCGCCAGGGAGGACCTCGCCCGGTGGGACGCCCGGAACCGGGCCGGAACCCCACCATCCGCCCAGCCGGGCCGGCCGGGCGGGAAGCCCGGAGGACGGGCGTCGCAGGCTCCGAGCGCGCCCCGTACGGACACCTGGCCCGGCGAGCGCGGCACCCCCGCGCCCGCCGACGAGCCGGTCACGCTCGGCGGCACCAGGACGTCCGGCACCCGCTGGCTCATCGCCGCCGCGGCCGCCGTGCTGGCCATCGTCGTGACGGCCGGCGTGCTGATCGCGACCTCCGGCCGTACCACGCCGGGCGACGCGGGCGCCGCCTCACCGGGAGCCACCGGCGCGCGCCCCAATGACGTGGGCCGCAGGTTCGCGCTGGGCCAGGATTTCGACGATCCCGTCGCCGTCGTCGCCTCCGCCCCGGAGTGCGGGCTCAGGACGTTCGAGGGTACGGCGGCGTCCAAGGGGCAGCTCTGCGTGATCCGCTGGACGACGCTCAACCCGGGAGGCGAACGCGTGCCGCTGGCCCGGCCCGTCGTCACCATGGTCGACGACCGGGGCGCCGAACACAGCCCGGCGGCCATCACCCTGCCCCCGGCCATCCCGCCCGGCGGGCGGGTGGACAGCGCGTTAGTGTTCGACCTGCCCAACTACCGCAAACCCGTGAAGGTGACGGCGACCATGCCGGATGACGGCAAACAGATCGAGGTCACGCTGTGACGGTACGATCCGCTCTCGTCGCGCTGCTGCTCGCTGCTGGAATGCCGCTCGTGTCCGCTGCGGGGATGGCCTGTACGGGAGAGTCCGACTTCGACGGTGACGGCGTGGCCGACGTGGTGGTGGGCGACCCGTTCGGCGACGGCGAGAAGGGGGCCGTGCACTTACTGTCGGGCAACAAGGTCGTACCTGTCTCGGTTCCCGGTCTGGCCAGGGGTGACGCGTTCGGCTGGTCGGTACGGATGGCGAAGGTCGACGGGGACGCCTGCGCCGACCTCGTGATCGGCGCCCCCTACGCGGACGTCGACGGCGCCGAGGACGCCGGCGCCGCGTACGTCGTCTACGGCGCCCGCTCAGCGCCCCCGCAGCGACTGACGGCGACGCGACCGCAGCGGTTCGCGCACTTCGGCTGGTCGCTGGCCGCCCGCGACGACCTGGTGGCGATCGGCGCACCGTACGAGGACGAGAACCGGCTGTCCGACGTGGGCGCCGTCTACGTGCGCAAGGGCACGGGCGACCTGCGCAGGATCAGCCAGGAATCCGTGGACGTACGGGGCAACAGCGAGGTGGGCGACCAGTTCGGCTGGTCGATGGCGTTCGGGCCGGGCAACGCGCTGCTCGTCGGCGTCCCGTACGAGAACGACGACGGCGTCGGCCGCCAGGTCGAGGACGGCAAGATCGACTCGGGTTCGGTCGTCTTCATCGACGACGTGCTGGCGACCGAGCTGACGACGGAGAAGCTCGACTCACCGACCGACGCCTCAGGCGACAGGTACGGCTACGCGGTGGCCTACGCCGGCGACGCCGGCTATGCGGTGAGCTCGCCGGGCCCGGGGAACGTGCAGCTGCTCGACGAGGCCAGGAAACCCGTGCGTACGGTGACGCAGGCGGGCAAGCAGGCGTTCGGCTTCTCGCTGGCCACGTCGGACGACGGCAAGCTGGCCATCGGCGCACCCTACGGCGGCGGCGTGCGGGTCGTGTCCTGGCAGGACCCCTCCGAGGAACGTATCCTGCCGACCCGCGACGGGCTCTTCGGCTGGTCGGTGGCCTTCAGCGGCAACAAGCTCGTCGTGGGTCAGCCGGACGCGCAGCCGTACGGGAAGGTGGCGGTGACGGGCCGCAACGCCGAGACGCCGCGCCCGCTGCAGCCGCCGAAGGGCGCCGACTTCGGGGTGTCGGTGGCCGGTTAGCCGCTGCCACGGGCAACCGGCGGCAGAGCGGCAGGAGGGCGGTCAGCGGACAGGCGGGTTCCACGCGGCTGCGGGGGTCAGGGGAACAGCCGGGTCCCACGCGGCGGCCGGACGGTCAGGGGAACAGGCGGTCGCCGCAGGTCGGCCACTGGCTCGCCCAGTCGCCGCCCACCTGCTGGTAGAGCACCTGGGCCCGGTACGTCTGCTCCTCCGCGGGCCAGTCGCTCGGCAGCCCGATCCCGCCCACGGCCTCCCACATGCGCGTGCTGAACTGGTACATCCCGTAGTGCGGCCCGTCGGGGTTGTAGGCGAGCGGGTCGCCGTGGGCGACGCATGCGGCGAGGGCCGGCCAGTCGAGCCGCGCCACGGCGGGCCTGACCGGTTCCAGGTGCCGCGGCGTGACGGTGATGACCGTGCCGTCCTCGGGGAAGCTGCCCGGCGGCGGCGTCACCTGGTATCCGCGGGGCAGCGCGATGCGTTGGTGCTTGAGCACCTGCCGTACGGTCATGGCCGTCGTCCGCGAGGTGAGCCGCCGGTTGCCCACGACGACGTGCACCTCGCGCCTGGTGTGGACGGTGAGCGCCATCCCCGACAGCGGCACCGCGCGGCCCGGCGGCGCGGAGAGCGTGCCGTTCGCCGGTTCGATGTCGAGCTCGGTCAGGGCGTCGGCGACGTTGGTGGCGGTGACGATGTGGGTGCTGGTGCGGCCGTCCACAGTGACCGTGAGCGGGCGCGCGCGGTACACCTCGATGACGCCGCCGTCGGCGACGTGTTCCCGCGCGGCCGGGCGTACGACGTCGCCGGCGCCCACCGAGATCCCGGCGTCGGCGAGCACCTCCTCCACGGTCCCCGCGAAGCCGCGCACGGCCGCCTGCTCGCCGTCGACGACCACGACGACCTCTTTGACCAGCAGGGACGTCGCCACGAGCGTGCCGAGCGCCACCGCGCCCGCCAGGCACACGACGGGCGTCCACGGGGAGCGCCAGGGGATGGGCGGGCGCGGCGCGCGCCTCTTGCCTCGCACGGACCACCTCCGGTTACGGCGGGAAACGCCCGAACACTAACCGTGGTCGTGCTCCGGCATCCGCCGGTTCACCAAACGATGGTCACCACTCGCCGAAGACCGTGACTCCGTTGGCGCTGATCGCCTGGCACAACCGGTCAGGATGGACGCCCTTGACCTCGGCCAGGCAACGCAGGGTCAGGGGGATGAGGTAGGGGGCGTTGGGCTTGCCCCGGTGCGGGACGGGCGGCAGGTAGGGCGCGTCGGTCTCGACGAGCATGAGCTGCTCGGGCGCGACCTCGGCGGCCGCGCGCAGGTAGGCGGCGTTCTTGTACGTCACCGGGCCGGAGAACGACATGAAATATCCAGCTTGAACGCACTTTTTCGCCATCTCGGCGTCGCCGGAGAAGCTGTGGAACACCACCTTGTCCGGCGCCCCCTCCTCGGCCAGCACCTTCAGCACGTCGTCGTGCGCCTCACGGTCGTGGATGACCAGCGCCTTGCCCGTGCGCTTGGCGATCTCGATGTGGGCGCGGAAGCTCGCGTGCTGGTCGTCCTTGCTCGCCCAGTCGCGGTAGTAGTCGAGCCCCGTCTCCCCCACCGCGCGCACCTCGGGCCGCCGGGCCAGCGCCTCGATCTCGGCCAGCACCTCCGGAGTCGCCTCGTGGGCCTCGTTGGGGTGGACGGCCACGCCGGCGTGGACGCCCTCCTGCTCCGCCGCCACCTCCGCGTTCCACCGGGAGGAGCCCAGGTCGTAGCCGATCGTGACCAGCCGGATCACCCCGACCGCGCGGGCGTCGGCGAGGATGCTCCGCACGCTGGCTGCGGCGGCCTGCGCTGCCTGCGCCACCGGATCGCCTGACGACGCCTGCCGGTTGCCCACCATGATGTCGAGGTGGCAGTGGCTGTCGAACACGGGCGAGGAAAGCGGCTCAGGCGCGGCGGGAAGCTTGCTCACGGCATCCAAGGTAGCCGCCCCGCCCCCGGCACCGCCCACAAGGGCGGCACACACAGGAGCGGCACACACGAAAGGCGCCGTCCGCAGGGACGACGCCTTTCGTAAGTGCGGCCTACCGGACGGTCATTCGCCCAGCCGGGCGAGCTCCTCGTCGACGACCTTCGGGTCGAGCTTCTTGAACAGCGGCACCGGCGGCGCGAGCGGCGTGCCCGGCTTGATCGGCCGGTGCTCCCACCGGGCCGCGCCGCCGTCGTAGTCGCCGGTGATCACCGGGTAGGGGTCGCCGCCGTCCTCGTCGACCTCGCGGATCTCCGGCATGCCCGACCACACGTCCTGGCCGCCCAGCATGGCGTGAACCTTGTTGGACGAGCTGGGCAGGAACGGCGTGAGCATCGTCTTGGCGTCGTCGACCACCTGGAGCGCCACGTGCAGGATGGACTTCTGCCGCTCGGGGTCACCCTTGAGCTTCCACGGCTCCTGCTCGGCCAGGTATTTGTTGGCCTCGCGGACCACGTCGAACGCCTCGGTGATCGCATTCTTGAACCGCGACCTGCCAAGCTCCGCGCCCACCGGGCCGAACGCGTTGCGCGAACGCTCGAGCAGCGCCCGGTCGGCGTCGGTCAGGTCACCGGCCTCGGGAACGGCCCCGAAGTTCTTGGCCGCCATCGAGATCGACCGGTTGACGAGGTTGCCCCAGGCCGCGACGAGCTCGCCGTTGTTGCGGTTGACGAACTCCTGCCAGGTGAAGTCGGTGTCCTGGTTCTCAGGGCCGGCCACCGCGATGTAGTAGCGCAGGGCGTCGGCGTCGTAGCGCTCGAGAAAATCGCGCACGTAGATGACGACCTGGCGGGAGGAGGAGAACTTGCGGCCCTCCATCGTCAGGAACTCGCTGGAGACCACCTCGGACGGCGCGTTGAGCGCACCCAGCGAGCCCGGCGTGCCACCACGGTCGCCCCGCCCGCTGTAGCCGAACAACATCGCCGGCCAGATCTCGGCATGGAAGACGATGTTGTCCTTGCCCATGAAGTAGTAGCCGCGGGCGTCGGGATTCTGCCACCACTGCCGCCACGCGTCGGGGTCGCCGGAGCGCCTGGCCCACTCGATCGAGGCCGACAGGTAGCCGATGACGGCGTCGAACCACACGTAGAGCCGCTTGTTGGGCTGGTCGCGCCAGCCGTCGAGCGGGATCGGCACACCCCAGTCGAGGTCGCGGCTGATCGCCCGCGGCTGCAGGTCGCCGAGCAGGTTGAGCGCGAACTTCAGCACGTTGGGCCGCCACTCGCCCTGCTTGGACTGCAGGTAGGAGCCGAGCACCTCGGCGAAGGCGGGCAGGTCGAGCATGAAGTGCTCGGTCTCGGCGAACACCGGCGTCTCGCCGTTGATGCGGCTCACCGGGTTGATCAGCTGGATCGGGTCGAGCTGGTTGCCGCAATTGTCGCACTGGTCGCCGCGCGCGCCGTCATAACCGCAGATGGGGCAGGTGCCCTCGATGTAGCGGTCGGGCAGCGTGCGGCCGGTGGACGGCGAGATCGCGCCCATCGTGGTCTGGGGGAAGATGTAGCCGTTGTCGTAGAGACCCCTGAAGATCTCCTGCGTGACGGCGTAGTGGTTCTTCGTCGTCGTCCTGGTGAACAGGTCGTAGGCGAGCCCGAGCCCGGTCAGGTCTTCGGCGATGACGCGGTTGTAGCGGTCGGCCAGCTCCTTGGCGCTGACGCCCTCCTTGTCGGCCTGCACCTGGATCGGCGTGCCGTGCTCGTCGGTGCCGGAGACCATCAGCACCTTGTTGCCCGCCATCCGCTGGTAGCGGCTGAAGATGTCGGACGGCACGCCGAAACCTGAGACGTGCCCGATGTGGCGAGGGCCGTTAGCGTACGGCCACGCGACGGCGGTCAAGATGTGCTGGGACATGGTCCTAAGCCTACGGGGTCTCAGAAGATCATTTGCTCCGCTCCCCGCCGTCCCATATCCCTCGCGTCCCGAGCGTCCCCGCAATCTTTCGTTACGGTCACCCCCGGCCAACCACCCGAGCGTTCCCGCAATTCTTCGTTACGGTCACCCCCGGCCAACCACCCGCCGCACTCCGGCTGAGGGCCCTCCAGGAAACGGTTTCTGACCCTTCACCACAACCCACCGCAACGCGAGCCCACCTTGACCGTGTTCCGTGGTCAAGGCGTGGACCACGGAGCGGGCCGGCAGAGCGCTCCGTAACGGCGGCGCGCCACAGACCGGTCAGAGGCGTTTCCCTGGACAGGGGCCAGGCGACGGCGGCGGGTGGCTGACCACGACAGCGCGTAACAGATGGAAACCCCCACACCGGTCAGAGGCGTTTCCCTGGACAGGGGCCAGGCAACGGCGGCGGGTGGCTGACCACGACAGCGCGTAACAGATGGAAGCCCCCACACCGGTCAGAGGGGCAGGGGTCGATGATCAGCCCGGGCGGAGATGCCCGGTCACTGCTTGGAGTTTTCCAGGGAGAGGGCTTCGGCGGCCTCCTCGGCGGCCTTGGCGGCCACGTCGATGGAGCTTTCGCGGGTGCGGCGGATGCCGAGGATGCTGATGAACAGCGAGGCGAAGATCGTCTGGAAGCTCATGATGAGCGCCGTCGCCGACGGCACGACGAGCCGCAGCGACTCGCGCGGGTTGAGCTCGCCGAAGCTGCGCACCTGCCAGTGCACCAGCGACATCACCAGGCCGACCAGGCCGGCCAGTGCCAGCAGGCCGCCCACCACGAGCCCCTTTTCCAGGGTCACGATGTCGATGATCTTGCGGATGCGCGGCGACTCCGGCAGGAAGCCCTCCTCGGCCGCGTAGACCTTGGTGAACAGGGCGAACAGGGCGGCCTGGAAGCCGATCACCATGAGCGCGGACGTGCCGACCAGCGTGTCGACGTCGAAGGCGAGCTCGCCGATCTCGACCGGGCCGAACGTCAGCGCGGTGCTCGCGACCAGGCCGATGACCATCATCAGCACGCCGGGGTAGAAGAACAGCCACTTGGGGCTGTAGAGCAGCAGGAAGCGCAGGTGACGCCAGCCGTCGCGCCACGAGCGCAGGTGCGGCGGGCGGGAGCGGCCGTCGGGCGAGAGCGTCGTGGGCACCTCGCGCACGTCGAAGCCGGCCAGCGTGGAGCGGACCACCATCTCCGAGGCGAACTCCATGCCGCCCGTCTGCAGCTGCAGCCGCAGGATGGACTCGCGCCTGAAGCCGCGCAGACCGCAGTGGAAGTCGCCGATCGCCGACGGGAAGAACAGCCTGCCGATGAACGACAACACCGGGTTTCCGAGATAGCGGTGGAGCGGAGGCATGGCCCCCGGGGCGATGCCGCCTTTGAAGCGGTTGCCCATCACCAGGTCGGCGCCGTCGCGCAACTGCTCGACGAACGGCAGCAGTGAGGTGAAGTCGTAGGAGTCGTCAGCGTCGCCCATGATCACGAATTTGCCGCGCGCCGCCCGGATCCCGCCCATGAGGGCGTTGCCATAGCCCTTCTCATCGACGTGGACAACGCGGGCGCCGGCATCACGGGCAAGCTGCTGCGAGCCGTCCGTGCTGCCGTTGTCGGCGATCAGGACTTCGCCCTCGATGCCGTGCTCCTCCATGCACGCCAGTGCCTTGCGCACACAGACTTCCACGGTCTCCGCCTCGTTGAGGCAGGGCATGACCACCGTCAGTTCCACGTGTCTACCCTTCAGTTAAGGCTGTTCCAGTCAACCATCATGCCCTGTGCCCGAGTGTGGTCGGGTCAAGACCCACAAACGACTGGCATTCTTTACAGCATGGTGAGCGTCGCGGAGATTACCCCTGTGGACCACTCCGCTCCTGGCCCGGCAGCCCGTGCGCTGTCCATGTTGCGCCGGCATCGGGTGTTCGCCGCAGCCTTCGGCGTCGGTGCCGTGCTGCGGCTCATCACCATGCTCGGCTACGGCCCGGCCATGTGGTTCAACGACTCTTACGAGTACGTCTCGGTGGCCCTGCATCCGAGGCCCCACCCGATCCGGCCCGACGGCTACGCCTTCTGGCTGATGCTGCTCAAGCCGTTCCACAGCTTCACCCTGGTGGTCCTCACCCAGCACCTGATGGGCCTGGCCACGGCCTGCCTCATCTACGCGCTGCTGCGCATCAAGTTCAGGTTGCCGAAGTGGGGGGCCACGCTGGCGGCCGCGCCGGTGTTGTTCGACGCCTACCAGATCCAGCTGGAGCAGCTGGTGATGTCCGACACGATGTTCATGCTGCTCGTGGTCGGCGTCATCACGATGGTGTTGTGGAAGCGGCGGCTGACGTGGAAGGCCGGGGCCGTCATCGGCCTGCTGCTGGCGCTGACGTGGCTGACCCGCTCGATCGGCCTGCCCATCCTGGCGCTCGTGGTGCTCTATCTCCTGGTCAAGCGCACCGGCTGGCGGCCCATCACGGCCGTCATCGCGGCCTGCGCGCTTCCGGTGCTGGCCTACATGGGCTGGTTCGCCTCCGCGTACGGCAAATTCGCCATGACCAACAGCGACGGCCTCATCCTCTACATGCGCACGGCCATCTTCGCCGACTGCAACAAGATGGACATCGACAAGTACAAAGAGGTGCAGCTGCTGCTGCTGTGCATCAACGATCCGGTCAACCAGCGCAAAGACTACGCCCAGTGGTATCTGTGGGGTCAGGGCAACGGCGACGGCACGGGCACCGGCGAGGTGCTGCACCGCTGGGGCACCAACAAGAAGTTCAGCGAGATCACCAACGAGGCGGCCAGCAAGTTCGCCACCCGGGCGATCCTTTCGCAGCCCGGCGACTATCTGCAGGTGGTGGTGCGCGACTTCTTCCGTTCGTTCCACTGGGGCCGGCCGCGTTTCCCGGACGAGTCGACGTACAACATGTACCAGTTCAAGCCCTACTACGAGATCGACGCGAACGGCCAGCCCAAGCGGCTGCCGAGGTGGTCGTCGTACCAGGGCGGCCGCACCGACACCGACGCCTTCAGCTACGAGCAGGGCCCGCCCGAGACGAGGATCGTGCACCCGTGGGCCGACATCATGAGCGGCTACCAGAAGGTGTTCTATCTGCGCGGCATCGTGCTCGGCGGGATCCTGCTGATCGGCCTGTACGGCGTCGTGGTGCGGTGGCGCAAGTTCGGCGGCCCGGTGGTGCTGCCGTGGCTCGGCGCGTTCGGGCTGCTGCTGGCCCCGGCCGCGACGGCGGAGTTCGACTACCGCTATGTGCTCCCGGCCGTGCCGCTGGCCTGCATCGCGGCGGCGATCACGCTGCGCAGGGGCGTCACTTCGGGGCGACGGTCACCCAGGAGCGCAGCAGCATCCTGGCCCACCACTCTGCGTGTGCGATGGTCTCGGCGGTCAGCACGGGGTAAAGCCACCAGAAGTTGACCAGGGCGATGAGCGCGAACGCGCCCACGACCGCGGTCCCGAACGCCCGGCGGGCGGGCGGGGCCGCCGCCTTCCCCAGGATCAGCCCCGCGACCAGCACGAGTGCCAGCACCATGAACGGCACCACGGGGATCATGTAGAAGAGGTACATCGTCCGGTTGTCGGCGATGGCGTAGTAGAACCACGGCAGCCAGCCGGCCGCGTAGCCCATCAGCACGGCCCCGGCCCGCCAGTCGCGGGTGTTGAAGTACCACACGACGAGAGCGATCAGCGCCAGCGCGGCCCCGTACCAGATGGCGGGGGTGCCTGCCCCGATGACGGCCTGCGAGCACTTGTCGGCCCCGCACGCCGACGGCGGCAGTTCCCCGGCGTAGTGGAAGGTGACGGGCCGCAGCAGCACGGGCCACTGCCAGGGCTCGGACATGTACTGGTGGTAGGTGTCCAGGCCGCTGTGGAAGCCGAGCACCTGCAGCTGGTACTGCACCCACGACCGCACCGAGTCGACCACGAAGAACGCGGGCCCCGACGAGGTGGCCTGCGCCCAGTTGCGTCCCCAGCCGTCCGCGTTGACGAACCATCCGGCCCACGACGCCGCGAACGTCGCCGCGGGCACGAGCGCCATCGCCCCGAACCCTCCGGGCAGGTCGTAGGCCAGGACCTGCCTGACCGGCCGGCGCTCGCCCAGCGCCCGTCTGGCCCCGATGTCCCACATGAGGCTCATGACGAGGAACGCGAGCAGGAAGAAGACGCCCGACCACTTGACCGCGCACGCCGCGCCCATGCAGACGCCCGCGGCGATCCGCCAGGGCCGCAGCCCGAGCCCCGGCACCACGCCGGCGGCGGGCGAGCTCTCGTACCAGGAGACCAGCCGTTCCCGCGCCTGGTCGCGGTCGGCCACCAGGCAGGCGAACCCGGCCAGCACCCAGAACATGAGGAAGATGTCGAGCAGCCCCGTGCGCGACAACACCAGGTGCAGCCCGTCGAGCGCCAGCAGCAGCCCGCCCAGGCAGCCGAGCAGCGTCGAGCGGGTCATCCGCCGCGCCACCCTGGCCATGAGCAGGATCGACAGGGTCCCGATCAGCGCGGCGGCGAAACGCCAGCCGAACGGGTTCATCCCGAACAGCCACTCGCCCACGCCGATCATCCACTTGCCGAGCGGCGGGTGGGCCACGAACGACGCGCACTCGGACGGCTGCGCGCACTGCTTGAAGATGTCCAGGTTGCCGGCGATGAGGCGGCGGTCGGCGATGGGGTTGTCGGCGTCGCCCAGCATGGTCCGCTCGATGCCGTAGGTCAGCAGCGAGTAGGCGTCCTTGACGTAGTACGTCTCGTCGAAGACGACGGCCTTGGGCTCGCCGAGCCTGACGAACCTGAGGATGCCGCCGAAGATCGCCACCACGATGGGCCCCAGCCACCCCAGCAGGACGCCGTCCTGCATGGGCGGGACCAGTCGACGCGGTGCTGCCCCCCAATTCCTCACGAAGCGCACCTTATGGTGTCGCTGATCTCCTGTGCACCAGATCGTAAAGCTCGCGCTTGGGGACGCCCGCTCCCTTGGCCACCTCGGCGACGGCCAGCTTGCGCTGCGTCCCCTCGGCGACCATCCGGTCGACCTGCGCGACGAGGGCGTCCATGTCCGGCTCCTCCGCCCCCGCGACGTGGCCGGCGACCACGACCGTGATCTCGCCCTTGACGCCGGACTCCGCCCACGCGGCCAGCTCGCCGAGACCGCCCCTGCGCACCTCTTCGTACGTCTTGGTCAGCTCGCGGCAGACCGCCGCCCGGCGGCCGGGCCCGAACGCCTCCGCCATGGCCACGAGGGAGCTCGCCAGCCGGTGCGGCGCCTCGAAGAAGACCATCGTGCGTTGTTCGCCCGCCAGTGCGGCCAGGCGGCGGGCGCGCTCGCCCGGCTTGCGCGGCGGGAAACCCTCGAAGCAGAACCGGTCGCTCGGCAGCCCCGACACGGCCAGGGCCGTGGTGACGGCGCTCGGGCCCGGCAGCGCGGTGACCGTGACACCCGCCTCGACCGCGAGGCTCGTCAGGCGGTAGCCGGGGTCGGACACGCCCGGCATGCCCGCGTCGGTGATCACGACGACCGTGCGGCCCTCCCGCAACACCTCGACGAGTTCCTGGGCCCGGCCCGCTTCGTTCTGGTCGTAGTAGGACACCACCCGGCCGGTGATCTCCACGCCCAGCTCCGAGGCGAGCCTGCGCAGCCTCCGGGTGTCCTCGGCGGCCACCACGTCGGCGTCTTCGAGCGCCTCGCGCAGCCGGGGCGAGACGTCGCCCGCCCGGCCTATGGGGGCCCCTGCCAGCACCAGCCTGCCGTCACCAGTCACCGGACCATTGTGGCAGGGTATCCCCATTAGACGGTGTTTCTGCATGGCTTTCCGCTGAGGGCCCGTACGATGGCCGGATGGCGGTGACCGACTCCTCGTACCAGGCCTTTGACGACTCGGAGGCCGGCGACGGCCAGCACGAGACCGCCCGGTCCGTACGCGATCGGGTGCTTCCTCCCATGCGCGGAAGCGTGTTGTGGGGCTGGCTCGGCCCGCTGCTGGTCACCGTCTTCGGCGGAATCCTCCGCTTCCTCGATCTCGGCCATCCCAAGGCCGTGGTGTTCGACGAGACGTACTACATGAAGGACGGCTACTCGCTCATCACCTGGGGGGTCGAGCGGGTCGCGGTCAAGGACGCCGACAAGGCGATCATCGCCGGCGACACCGGCGGCATCTGGCAGTCGTGCACGGCCGAGACCCTCGACAAGTGCGCCTCCTACGTGGTGCACCCGCCGCTGGGCAAGTGGATGATCGGCGCGGGAGAGTGGCTGTTCGGGCTCAACCCGTTCGGCTGGCGCTTCGCCGCCGCCCTGATCGGCACCCTGTCGATCCTCGTCCTCGCCAGGGTGGCGCGGCGGATGACCCGCTCGACGCTGCTCGGCTGCTTCGCGGGCCTGCTGCTGGCCCTCGACGGCCTGCACTTCGTGCTCTCGCGCACGGCGCTGCTCGACATCTTCCTGATGTTCTGGGTGCTGGCGGCGTTCGCGTGCCTGGTGACCGACCGCGACCAGGCCCGCGAGCGGCTGGTCACGTGGTACGAGAACTCGCCCATGTCGCCGCAGGGGCCCTCGCTGGGCATCAGGTGGTGGCGGATCGCCGCCGGCGTGTGCCTGGCCTTCGCGATGTCGGTCAAGTGGTCCGGGCTGGCGTTCGCGGTGGCGTTCGCGATCATGTCGCTGATGTGGGACTTCGGGGCGCGCAGGGCCGTGGGGCTGCGCAGCCCGTACATGGGGGCGTTCAACAAGGACGCGCCGCAGGGGGCGCTGGCGTTCGTGGCGGTGCCGTTCGTGGCGTACATGGCCACCTGGACGGGCTGGTTCGTCAACGCCACCGGCTACGGCCGCAACTGGGACCAGGCCACCTCGGCGGGGCCGATCTACTTCGTCTTCGACTCGATGCGGTCATGGGTGCACTACCAGTGGCAGGTCTTCACCTTCCACAACGGGCTGGAGACCTCACACCCCTACATGTCCGAGCCCTGGCAGTGGCCGCTGCTGCTGCGTCCCGTGGCCTTCTACTACGAGGCCAGGAAGGACGCCTGCGGCGTCAAGGACTGCTCGGAGGCCGTGCTGGGCGTGGGCACGCCGGTGATCTGGTTCGCCGCGGTGGCGGCGCTGGTGGCCCTCATCGCGTGGTACGTCTCCTCCCGCGACTGGCGCGCCGGCGCCGTGCTGCTGGCCTACGGCATGGGCTGGCTGCCGTGGTTCTACTTCGCCATCGCCGGCAACCGCACCATGTTCCTGTTCTACGCCATCCCGATGGTGCCGTTCATGGTGCTGGCCATCACGTTGTGCGCGGGGCTGGCCATCGGGCGCGCGGGCAAGAGGTTGCCGGGAATCCGGTACGTTCCCCGCCCTCTCGCGGCGGCCGCCGTCGGCGCCTTCGCCCTGCTCGCACTGATCAACTTCTGGTGGCTGCACCCCGTCCTGTCAGGTGAGCTGATCCCGTACGTCGAGTGGAAGGCCCGCATGCTGTTCGAGAAACAGTGGATATGATCACGTTTCCGTCGGCTCAATAGTGCTCCCCTAGGGCAGTCGCAGTGGAAGACCCAATACGCACCGCATTCGGACATCGTCAGGTCCGGGGTCGATACGGCAAACTTCGAGGCATGAGTGCACCGGATGTCACCGCCCTTCTCGCCGAGTTGGAGCGCTCTCAGCCGGACCTTGCCGAAGAGGCCAGGACCGCCGTCGAATGGTTGACGGGTGGGGAGCCGTTGGAGACGGTAACCCAGCTCGACGTCTGCGAGTTTCTCTGGTACACCTTGCCGATCAAGGTGGGGCCGCTGAAGCCAGGAGGCGACCACGAGCGCCTCGCACGTTCGCTCGGCCAACTGCTGCGGCTCGGCGGGCTGGAGCGGTACGCCGACCTGTGCACATCCCCTACGACGATCACGATCCTGCGCACGTACGAGCGCGAGGGCGAGGACGCCGGCACCAGCGCCTACCAGCAGGCGCTCGAGGCCACGGGCGTGCTCCCGCCCGACGTGCCGGAGCTCCAGTGGAGCATGATCATGGGCCCCGAGGAGCTGGGCGCCCACCTGGCCTGCTCCGCCGCGCTCGAGCTGGCCATCGTCGCCCGCGCCAACGTCGACCGCACCGCGCTGACCCGCCGCTGGCTCACCGAGCCACGGGCCGAGCTGGGCGGCGACAGCTGGCTCAACCGGGTGCACGGCGAGCGGCTCAACCGCTGGGTGCTGGGCCGCGGCCCGGCCAGACGGGAGCTGGCCCAGCCGTTCGAGGTGCGCCTGCACGCGCCCGTGACCCCGCAGCCCCTGCCCGCCCTGCACCGGCTGCTCTCCCTGGCCTCCGCCTCGGAAGGCAGCCTGCCGCTGCGGCTTGCCCCGTCGCCGGAGGCGCTCAGGCTGCGCGAGCTCGCCGAACGCGAGCTGGGGGCGATCAGCCGCGACGGCGCCAAGCTGATCATCACCGACTACGGCATGCGGCTGCTCAAGTCCCCGAAGGCCATGTGGAGGGCGGTCATCAAGCTGCTGCTGGCCAGGGGGGAGCACGAGTTCGAGGTGTCGGCCCGCGAGGCCGCGCTCATGCTGCTCGCCGACGGCACCCTGATGTCGCCCGCCGAGCTGCGCGAACGGGTGGCGGAGGTGGTCGGCGGTGAGGGCTGGCATCCGGCGACGAGCCTGGAGGACGTCTCCGCGCCCGTGACCGATCTGGTCGCCCAGCTCACGGCGCTGGAGCTGGCGTACAGCGACGAGCTGGCGGTGCGGATGCGCCGCTCCGGCCAGCTGGCCGCGCTGGCGGCGCTGCGTGCGCACGCGCTGCGGCCGAGGAAGTACGTCAGCTCAGCGTGAGCTCCCGCCCGCATGTATGACCCCGGAGAGTCGTTCGAACACACGCGGTAGTTACGATGGCAGGGAAGAAGAGAAGGGGGCCGACATGGAGCTGTTCCCTGCCATGCCGCTCGCCGAGTGGACGGAGGCCAAGGAGACCTTTCACAGGTTCGCGCAGATCGTGGGCAAGATCCGGCTGGCTTCGAGCAACCGGCGCAACCACTGGTGGCAGGTGCCCTTCCACCCGACCGGGCGAGGGCTCACCACCCGGCCGATGGGCGGCCTGGGCGAGCAGCCGCTGTTCTGCGTCGACTTCGACCTCGTACGCCACCGCCTGGTGATCGACGTGCTCGACGGGCGTACCGCCGAGTTCAGCCTGATCGGGCGGTCGGTGGCGTCGTTCCACGACCGGCTGTTCGAGACCCTGTCCGGGCTGGGCATCCGGCCCGAGATCTGGGCAACGCCGTTCGACATGGGCGACGACACGCCGTTCCCCGAGGACACCCTGCACGCCCGCTACGACCCGGTGCTGATCAACCGTTACTGGCGGATCCTGTCGCAGGTGGTGCAGCTCCTCGACCGGTTCGCCGCCGGCTTCGCCGGCAAGACGAGCCCGGTGCACCACTTCTGGCACACGTTCGACATCGCCGTCACCCGGTTCACCGGGCGCGTGGTCCGGGTCTCGCCCGACGCCGACCCGGTGACCCGCGAGGCCTACAGCTGGGAGGTCATCAGCTCGGGCTTCTGGTTCGGCGACAAGGAGCGGCCCTGGCCGGCGTTCTACTCCTACACCGCGCCGGAGCCGGAAGGGCTCGAACGCGAGCCGCTGCGGCCCGCGCAGGCCGAATGGATGCCCGCCAGGGGCAGCCACCTGGCCGTGCTCCGCTACGACGACGTGCGGGGCATGGAGGAGCCGGTGGCGGCGGTGCTGGAGTTCCTCGACAGCGCCTACCTGGCGGGCGCCAAGCTGACCCGGCTCGACGCCGAGGCCCTGGCCTCGCCGGGGGGCGTCACCGACCCCTACTACGGGACGGCCTGAGACGCGCGAAACGCCCGCCCTCCGGGGAGGACGGGCGTTCCACGTTTGCGTACCGGTGTGCAGGTCGCCTCTCGGCGAAAGGCACAACGCGGCTCCAGCCGAACGGTATTCCGCGAAGGCAATAGGTGAGGCCCGGGGACACTGATCACACCGGCCACGCGATGTATAACCCCGGCAGGGGGGCGAACATTCCCCGCCGCCGGGATTTTTCACGAGCACTGGCGAGGTGGTCCCGTCACGCGGGCGAGCCGGGCCGGAGCCGGATGGCCCTGGAACGCAGGTAGCGCTGCTGGGGCGTGCTCATCGCGCGACCGGCGGCCTCGTCGTACGCCTCCCGGGCGGCCTCATCGTCGCCGGACATCTCCAGCAGGTGCGCCCGGACGGCGTACAGCCGGTGGTCACCGGCGAGCAGGTCGTCGTGCCGGAGGCGTTCGAGCAGGTCGAGGCCGGCCTGAGGGCCGCGGGCCATGGCCACGGCGACGGCGTGGTTGAGCGCCACCATGGGGTTGCCGGACAGCTCCAGCAGCCGCTCGTACAGTGCCACGATCTGCGGCCAGTCGGTCTCCTCCGCGGTGGGCGCCTCGTCGTGCAGGGCCGCGATCGCCGCCTGGAGCTGGTAGGGGCCGGGCGTGCGGCGGGAGAGCGCGGCGGTGACGAGGGCGACGCCCTCTGCGATGGCGGCCGCGTCCCACAGGCTGCGGTCCTGCTCGGCCATCGGGATGAGGGCGCCGTCGGGGCTCGTACGCGCCGGTCGTCGCGCGTCGGTGAGCAGCATGAGCGCGAGCAGCCCGGCCACCTCGGGGTCGTCGGGCAGCAGGTGGTGCACGACGCGGGCGAGCCTGATCGCCTCCGCGGCCAGCTCCGCGCGCTGCAGGTGAGGCCCCGAGGAACTGGCGTAACCCTCGTTGAAGACCAGGTAGAGCACGTGCAGCACCGCGCCGAGGCGTACGGACCGCTCGTCCTCCCCGGGCAGCCGGAACGGCAGCCCGCTCCGCTTGATCTGTTCTTTCGCCCTCGTGATGCGGCGCGTCATGGTGCCCTCCGACACCATGAAGGCGCGGGCGATCTCACGCGTGGTGAGACCGCCCACCGCGCGGAGCGTGAGCGCGATCTGCGAGGCGGGCGCGAGCGACGGGTGGCAGCACATGAACAGCAGGACCAGCGTGTCGTCCGCCGCCGGGGCGACCTGGTCGGCGGCGGGCGACAGCCGCTCCTCCGGCAGCGTCCATGTCTCCTCGCGGCGCCGGCGTGCCTGCTCGCTGCGGAGCAGGTCGGTCAGCCGCCGCGACGCCACGGTGATCAGCCAGGCCCGCGGGTTGTCCGGCACGCCCTCGCCCGGCCACTGCAGGGCGGCGGCGAGCAGCGCCTCCTGCACGGCGTCCTCGGCGGTGGCGAAGTGCCCGTACCGACGGACGAGCGCGCCGAGGACCTGCGGCGCCAGCTCGCGCAGCAGGTCCTCGGTCGCAGGATCGCCCGTCACTCAGAAACCCATGTCGGCCGCGGAGTCGATGATGGGCCTGACATCGGCGTAGGCGTCGTCGTAGGCGCCGCCGGGGTAGGGGCACCGCCCCAGCCGGGCGGCGATCTCGGTGGCCCGGTCGAAGCTCTCGCACTCGACGATCCAGTAGCCCGCGAGCACCTCCTGGGTCTCCGCGTACGGCCCGTCGGTGACGACCGGCCGGCCGTCCTTGGAGTGCAGCCTCCTGGTGTGCACGGGCGCCGCCAGCCCCCGGGTCTCGACGAGCTCTCCCGACTCCTCCAGCTCCTTGTTGAACTCGGTCATGAACGTGACCATCGCCTCCACGGCCTCCGGGGTCCAGGCGGCATCGTCGCCGGAGTCCTTGCCCGACAGCACGTCGTAGTCACGCTGCGAGCCGTACGACAAGATCATGTACTTCATGGTGATGGGTCCCTTTCTCCGTTGCCTCTCGCCGGGGACGTCGGAGCGGAGGCCGCGCACCGGACACCCTCCGGAGAAGATTCACACGAGCACGCCCCCGCCGTCCACGCTCATGCCCCTCTGAGGCACCATCGAAGGCGTGCCATACGCAACCATCGGCGGCGTCAAGCTGTCCTACCAGGTCCGTGGCGCCGGACCGCCCCTGGTGCTGCTGCAGGGCCAGGCCAACGACCACCGCTGGTGGGACTCGGTGCGCGCCGACTTCGCGTCGTCGTACACCACGATCACCTTCGACTACCGGGGCACCGGCGACAGCGACAAGCCCGACGAGCCGTACACGACCCGCGGCTTCGCCCTCGACGTGCTGGCCGTGCTCGACGAGCTGGACGTGCGGCGGGCGCACGTCTACGGCACGTCGATGGGCGGGCGGGTGGCCCAGTGGCTGGCGGCCGGCCATCCCGGGCGGGTGGGAGCGCTGGTGCTGGGGTGCAGTTCGCCGGGCGGCGCCCACGGGTTCGAGCGGAGCAACGACGTCCGCAGGTCGCTGGCCCAACCCGACCGGGCGGCGGCCGAGCGGGCACTGCTGGAGCTCATGTACACACCCGCCTGGCTGGCCACGCATCCCGGCCCGTACCGCACCGTCGGCGACCCGGGCATGCCGGCGTACGCGCGGCGCCGCCACCTGGCCGCCAGTGCCGGGCACGACAGCTGGGACGCGCTGCCCGCCATCACCGCCCCGACGCTGGTCGTGCACGGCACGGACGACGTGTTCAACCCGGCGGCCAACGCGCCCCTGCTGGCCGGACGCATCCCGAACGCGCGGCTGCGGATGGTGGAGGGGGCGCGGCACGCCTACTTCGAGGAGTTCCGCGAGGTCACGAGCCCGCTGGTGCTGGAGTTCCTGGCCGACTCGGCCTGAGTGCGGCCCTCCCCCGCCACCGGCGTACGGCGGGGGCGGCTCTCAATCCGCGCAGGTGGGCAGGTTCCAGCTCGGGCCGTCAGGGGTTCCCAGCCATACCCGCTGGGCGCCGGGCGTGATGGTGATCCCGAACGCGGACTGATGGGGGCGTCCCGCGCCGTCCCAGAGGTGGATCGCCTCCTCGATGGCGTCCCACAAGCGCTGCGGGCCGTTCTGGCGGACCACCCACCCCTCGCCGTTCGCCGAGATCCAGGCCCATGACTGCGAGACGTGGTCGGTGAGCAGGTGCTCGGCTGGCCCGTCATCGGCGAGGACCAGCGTGTGATGGGTGTCGGGGGTGGCGAGCTGGGCCACCCACGTGGCGGTCCAGTCCTCCCAGATGTCGTTGGGATCAAGGCTCGCCGCTCGGGGCGTCCCTGCTCTGCCGGGCAGGCGGACGTCCGACGGCGGGGCTTGGTGGGGGCGGGCCATCATAAACGACACGTGGCCGGGCAGGAACGTGCCGTGCGCGCTGCCGGGACCGTCCACGGTCATCTTGACCAGGCCGAAGCCATGCTGCCAGCCCGACAGGGTGGCCAGGATGGTCGCGCCCGTACGGCTCTGCCGCAGCCATGCCCGGGGGATGTGGCGTACGGCACACGTGGCGATGATCCGGTCGTAGGGTGCGCCGCCCGGATGGCCCTGGAGGCCGTCCCCGGTGATCAGCTCCGGTTCGTGACCGAGCCCGCGCACGGCCGCGGCGGCCCGTTCGGCCACGTCGGGGTCTATCTCGATGGAGGTGACCAGTTCGGGGCCGAGTCGCCGGCACATGAGCGCCGTGGAGTAGCCGGTGCCTGTGCCGATCTCCAGCACCTTGTCCCCTTCGCGCAGGTCAAGGTATTCCAGCATGCGAACGACCAGGCCGGGCAGCGTCGAGGAAGAGGTGGGCTCGCCGAAGTCATTGCGCTGCGTGACGATGGTCCGGTCTTCGTAGACCAGACGCAGCCACGCCTCGTCGCCCATCTGCGCCCGGCTGACCGGCTCCCACTGACCATCGACGTCGCGGAACACGTCGTCCGGCAGAAACGCCTCGCGGGGCACTGTCTCGACCGAGCGACGCCACAGTGGGCTACGAAGGTCGCGGCTTTCCGTGAGCTGGTCGGCCAGGCTACGGCGTAGCCGCATCCCCAGGTCGTCGCCGTGGTTTGCGTTCACTTCCCCTCCAGGAGCAGGTCAGCGATCGCAGGTGCGATCGGTAGCCGGGTGGCGTCTTGCAGCCATGCCCATTGACCGTTCGGATTCGCTTCGAGGAACACCCACCGCTCATCGTCGGTCACAGCGAAGTCGAACGCGGCAAAGCGCAGGTCCAGGTGCTCGAGATAGGCCATGCACGCCTCGATGATGATAGGAGGGGGGTCGACGACCACATAGCGGTGTTTCTCATAGTCCTGCCGCCAGTCCAGCATCCCGGACTCGATGCGGACGCAGAACAGCCGATTTCCTACGGCGGTCACCCGGATATCGGCGACTTTGTGGACACGGGACTAAAACAGGTGGGCGCCGTGGTTGACCCGTTGGTCGAGCCGATCGGGGCTCACCGGCGTCGCCCAGATGGTTGCCGGCTGCCCGTCCACGCCGTCGAGGGGAGTCATTCGGAGCGGCTTGTAGATGATCGGCCCATGCTCGTCGGCGAAGGCACGAGCGTCGGCCATGCGGTTGGTGATCAACGTCGCCGGGATCGTGAACCCTGCGGTACGAGCGGTAGCAAGTTGCAGCGGCTTGTGTTCGGCTGCCGCAATCCGCCACGGATGGTTGATGTACGGGCAGGTGAGCGACGCCAGAACACCACCGAGCCCGTATCGTGCCTGCGCCGCGGCGAAGCGGGCATGTTGTGGTGCGGCGGGTTCGTGGAGGTATGGGGTGGGTCGCCGGTAGTACACGGCTTGGACCTGGGCCAATTCCACGTGCCGGGACGTGGTGGCGACGGTGGCGCGTTGCTCGCCATCGCCGTACCAGGCGGAAAGCTCCAGACAGGCGGGGAAGTCACGGCCCGGATCGAGACGGACCACCTGCGCTCCTCGCTCGTTCAGGTGGCCGATCACCTCGTCGGCGGTGGAGTCCTCCAAGCATGTGAGGACCAGGACTACCTCGCCCACCTCAGTCGGTGTCGTAGTCGGTCTGCACAGTGTCATCCGATCGCTGCGGCGTCTTGCCGTCACCGCTACCGCTGGTCGACAGTGATTTACTGGTCTGCTTGTTCGTGCCGTGCTTTCCGGCTTCGATCGTTTCTCCCGCTGGGCCGACGTAGACGGCCTGTTGGGTGACCGGGTCGAGGCCGACGGCGGCGTACGGTTCGACGTCGGCGGACGGCATGGGGGCAGCGTGGTCGAGCGCCCATGGAGGTGCTGTGATCATCGAGGATTCCTTTCCACACGAGACTTGTTTGATCATCTTGCGCAGCAGTGCCCCACGGGCCATTCAGGCATGGCCTGTCGAGCCCGCTGCGCGGATGAGGCACGGGGACAGTGGCGGTTGTGCGAAGGATGTGGGGCCAGATCGCGCCCCCAAGAGTCGGGGCTAGACCATTCAATACCCCAGTGATAGCAGGCTGTTACATTCCGTAATCGACAGTGTTCGGTTGCCGTCGACGATGACCCGTCGCTCATGCGAGAAGGGCAGGTGAACGCTCGTTCAAGGCGCCTCTCCGGACACCAGCCGGGTCCAGACATCTTCGGCGCGCTTGCTACGCCAGCTCTCGGTTTCGTGGACGAGGACGGTGTCGGGCGTGCGAGTGGCCCGCCTGATGAACATCAGGCCACCCGCGACGCATAGTTCGAACGCCACGTCCTGGCAAGCGCATAAGTGTTGTCGAACACGTACATGTGCGCTGCGAGGGGGTGGTTCGCTCCACACAAGTTGCTCATGGTTCGGTTCGGGAGGTTGGACATGGATGCCGTGATAAGGCCAGCTCATGGAGTCACCATAAACGCTTCTTGTCTACCTCGTCTAGGACGTCGGCCATATGAGCAGCGTTGGCTACGTACCTAACGTCGCTTACGTGTGTGTGGACAGGTTCGATCCAACGCCGATCTACCAGCAGGTGGCGGCGATCATCAGGCAGCGCATCATGAAGGGACAGCTGGGCCCTCGCGACCGGCTTCCGTCCGAATCGGAGATGGTCCGAGACCATGGGGTGGCGCGTGACACGGCCCGTCAGGCCGTTGCCCTGTTGCGTGAGGAAGGCTGGGTGATGACACTGCCGCAACGGGGCAGTTTCGTCGCCGACCGGGAGAGCTGGCCAACGCAGGGCTGAGCGGCTCGGCCCGCGCGGTCAGCCGGTGGCGGCCCGGGTGAGGCGGGCGGCCAGGTGTCGTAGGTGCGCGGTCAGTTCGGCCGGTTCGTGCACCTCGAACTCGCAGCCCAGGGAGAGCAGCCGGAAGGCGAGCCAGTCCAGGGTGTCGGCGTGCATGCGCAGCCGGCAGGTCCGCTCGTCCTCGCCGATGACCTCGCCGAGCGCCCTGGCGACCTCCGTGCCGGGGCCGTGCAGCGTGACGACGGCCTCGTACGTGGGGGCGGAGGAATAGAGCTGGTCCGCCACGTAGGCGGCGGCGTCGGCCGGCGGCTCGCGCGGCGTGAATCTGGCGCCCGTCCGCAGCAGGCCGGCGATGCGGTCGATGCGGAAGATCCGCCAGTCGTCGCGGTCGTGGTCGTGCCCGAGCAGATACCAGCGCCGCCCGGCCGCGACCAAACGGTGCGGGTCGACCAGCCGCCCGCCGGTCCTGCCGTCGTTGGTCCGGTACGTGAAGCGCACGCGCTCGTTGCCCGTCACGGCCATGGACAGGGCGGCGAGCAGTTCCGGGGCGACCTCGGGCGCGCCGGGCACGGGCATCGGCACGGTGGCGGCCCCGAGCGCGCCGACGCGGTGGCGCAGGCGGGCCGGCAGCACCTGTTCGAGCTTGGCCAGGGCGCGTACCGATGCCTCCTCGATGCCCTGCACCGGGTGCCGGGCGGCGGTGGACAGGCCGACGGTGATGGCCACCGCCTCCTCGTCGTCCAGCAGCAGGGGCGGCATCGCCGTGCCCGCGACCAGCCGGTAGCCGCCGTCGGCGCCCATGCTGGCCTCGACCGGGTAGCCGAGGGTGCGCAGGCGTTCGACGTCGCGCCGGACCGTGCGGCGGCTGACGCCGAGCCGCTCGGCCAGCTCGCCGCCCGGCCACTCGCGTGGGGTCTGGAGCAGGGACAGCAGGGTCAGGAGGCGGGAGTCGCTCATGAATTTCAGCATGACCGACATGTAGGACCAGTCCTGACCTGCTGGACGTTTAGCGTGGTCAGCACCTACTCGAACCAGGAGGAAGCATGACCGTCAGCGCGATTCCCGAGGGCTACACCAGCGTCACGCCGTGGATCATCGGCCACGACACGGCCGGCCTGATCGACTGGCTGAAGGCCGCTTTCGACGCCGTCGAGCTGGGCCGCATGACCGATGCCGAAGGGCGCATCGGGCACGCGGAGGTCCGCATCGGCGACGCGGTGGTGATGATGTTTCGACGCCAGGCCTGACTGGCCGCCCACACCCGCCTTCCTGCGCCTGTACGTCCCCGACGCCGACGCCGTCCACCGCCGGGCCGTCGAGGCGGGTGGGACGTCGGTCACCAAGGTGACCCATCTGTTCTTCGGCGACCGGGTGGGGCGGGTGCGTGACCCGTTCGGCAACCTGTACTGGATCCAGACCCACATCGAGGACGTCTCGGAGGAGGAGCTGGAGCGCCGCCTGGCCGACCCGGAGTTCGTCAAGGCGATGGAGTACGTCCAGAGCGCGGACTTCTTCCCCGGCAGGGAGCGATGAGACCGAGGCCATGCGGGCCCCGGCGCACGTCCGGGGCCTGCCGGGAAATGGGTTGGACGGGCCGTCCGCCAGGATGCTACGTTGCCGCGTATGTCCAGCCCCGAGGCGTCAAGACGCTAGCCACCGGTCGTCCGGTGGCTGATTCGCGCCGTCGCCCCACCCGGCCTCGCTGAGGCCGGGGCCTTCGCTGTTCCGCGACCGCTCGCCACTCGGATCACCGTGATGCGGGCTGTTTCTCACCTGAGCCGTGCGCCGCTTTCGCGTGCCGCCATCAGGTTCCCTTCACCGGCGGGCCGACGTCTGGCCTGCCCGATCGTGGTCGCGGAGTTCTTTCCATGCCATTCGTTGTATACCTGCTCGCGCTGGCGGTCTTCGCCCAGGGCACATCCGAGTTCATGCTGTCCGGACTGGTGCCGGGCATCGCAGAGGATCTGCACGTATCCGTTCCCGCCGCTGGGATGCTGACGTCGGCCTTCGCCGTGGGAATGGTGGCGGGTGCGCCGCTCATGGCGGTGCTGAGCCTGCGCTGGCCCCGGCGGCGCGCGCTGCTGGCCTTCCTGCTCACGTTCCTGCTGGCACACGTGGCCGGCGCGGTCACGCCCGGCTACGAGGTCCTGCTGGTCAGCCGGGTCGTGGCCGCGCTGGCCAACGCCGGTTTCCTGGCCGTGGCCATGGCGACCGCGATCGGCCTGGCCCCGCCGGGCGCCAAGGGCCGCGCCACCTCCGTCCTGCTCGGCGGCATCACGCTCGCGTGCGTCGCGGGCGTGCCCGCAGGCGCCCTGCTGGGCGAGGTGTGGGGGTGGCGCTCCGCGTTCTGGGCGGTGGCCGCCGCGCTGCTCCCGGCCATCGTCGCGGTCGCACGATCCGTCCCCGCCGCTCCCGCGAACCCCGGTGGGCCCACGGCGCGGGGTGAGGCGCGGGCGCTGCGCAGCCCTCGCCTGCTGGTGCTGCTGCTTCTGGGCGCGCTGGTGAACGGCGCCACCTTCTGTACGTTCACCTACCTCGCCCCGCTGCTCACCGGGGTCACCGGCATCGGGCCGGGCTGGATGCCGGTGATGCTGGCCCTGTTCGGGCTGGGGTCGTTCGCCGGAGTGACGATCAGCGGGCGGCTCGCCGACGTACGTCCCATGGAGCTGCTGGTGGGCGGCGGGGTGGCGCTGGCCGCCGGGTGGGCGGCGTTCGCGATGGCGGCCGGGGCGCCGGTGGCGGCGATCGTGCTCGTCCTCGTGCAGGGGACGTTGTCGTTCGCCGTCGGGTCCACGCTGATCTCGCAGGCGCTCTACGCGGCTGGGGACGCGCCCACCCTGGGCGGCGGCGTCGCGACGGCGGCACTCAACGTCGGCGCCACGGCCGGACCCTGGCTCGGCGGGCTCGCCATCGGTGCCGGGCTCGGTTTCCGCTCCCCGCTGTGGGTGAGCGCGCTGCTGGTGGCCGCCGCACTGGTCGTGGCCGGCACGGCGTACGCGGCCGGGCGGGCTCCGCGCGGCGTGGTGGCCCGCCCCTGATCCGTATCCGCCGGGCCGCGGCGGGCGCGGGCGCGATCGCTACCGCAGCAGGGGGAGCCGCCCCGTGAGCCGCTCCACGATCGGCCGCGGCCCGAACAGGCTGACCGCCAGGTAGGACGGCTGCTCGGTACGGGCCAGCTCGGCCAGGTAGTCGTCGTAGGCGCCGGCCCGCCGCGCGATGTCGGTCATGTCGGAGACGACCAGGTCCGGCTCGGCGGCGGCGTCGTCCCTGATCCGGCCGACGATCGCGGCCGGGGCCCCCAGCACCGAGCAGCCCGTCCACGGCAGCCCGGCGTGCGGCGCCCCGGCGGCGTCGGCGCCGCCGGAGCCCACGATCGCCGGGACGGCCACCCCGATGGACGCGGCCAGGCACGCGGCGGCGTTGGCCTGGATGCCCCGGGGCAGGTCACGGTCGATCACGATCGTCCACTTGACGGTGAGGTCCTTGGTGGGCAGGTCGCTGCGGCGCTCGAGATCGGCAAGCACGCTCATCCCTTCGATCCTTTCTCGAAAGTCCCGCAGCAGAATCACACCATCGCCGTCATTCCACCAACGTCTTAGGCTGGATTCCGTCGATAGTTCGGAAAATCGTGCCAGGATGCGTACGTGGACGAACTTGATACGGCGATCGTCGCCGAGTTGCAGCGCGACGGCCGCCAGACCAACCGCGAGCTGGCCGAGCGCCTCGGCATCGCTCCCTCGACCTGCCTGGAGCGCGTGCGCTCGCTGCGGTCGGGCGGCGTCATCGAGGGATTCCACGCGGAGGTCAACCTCGACGCGATCGGCCGTCCGGTGCAGGCGCTCATCAACGTACGACTGCACCCCAAGGTCCGCGAGGCCGTGGAGGGGTTCCGCGACTACGTGGCCGCTCTCCCCGAGACGCTGGCCGTGTTCGTCGTGTCGGGCGGCGACGACTTCATCATCCAGGTGGGCGTGCGCGACGCCGGCCATCTGCGCGACTTCGTGCTCGACCACGTCTCGCGGCACCGCAACATCGCCGACGTGCGCACCTCGCTGGTCTACGACCACATCCGCAAGACCTCGGTCGAGGTGCTGCCGCCCGAGCGCCCCTCGCGCCCGCGCACCGGCCGCAGGCGTTAATTCGGTGGTGTGCGCCCGTGCGGCGCGGCTACCGTAACAGCAGGTCAGCACGGGGGTGGGCACGGCGATGCGGTCGTCGGTGCCTGGCCGCGCCTTTCCTCCGGCCGGCCGTACGAACCCGCGGCTCACCCGACCGACGGCGAGGCGATGGTCACCAGGGGCACCGTCCTGATCCCCCAGATGATCCCGAGCCGCGGGTTCGCTCTCACTTGCCGGCGAAACGGTCGAGAGCCGCGAAGATCGCGTCCCTGAACGTCGGGCTGCCGGTGTGCCCGGAGTCCTCCACCACGATCAGCTCGGCGTCGGGCCAGGCGCGGGCGAGGTCGTGGGCCGTCTCCAGCGGGCCGCCCATGTCGAGGCGGCCGTGGATGAGCACGCCGGGGATGCCGGCCAGCTTGTGCGCGTCGCGCAGGAGCACACCCTCCTCCAGCCACGCGCCGTTGGAGAAGTAGTGGGAGCAGATGCGCGTCATGGCCATCACCTCGTCGGCGGGCCGGTCGCTGTAGGCGTTCGGCTTGCCGTTGACCTCCATGGAGATCACGGCGTCCTCCCAGGTGATCCAGTCGGTGGCGGCCTTCGCCCGTACGCTCTCGTCGGGGTCGGACAGCAGCCGCGCGTACGCCGCCAGCAGCGCGAACGTGTCACCGTCGCGGTCGGCCTCGGGCACCCCTTGCAGGAACCGCTCCCGCGCCTCGGGGAAGAACCGCCCGGCTCCCCGGTAGAGCCAGTCGATCTCGTAGCGGCGGGTGGTCGTGACGCTCGGGATGACGATCTCCGACACCCGCTCGGGGTGGGTCTCGGCGTAGGCGAGGATCAGCGTCGACCCCCACGACCCTCCGTACAGCAGCCACCTGTCGATCCCGAGGTGCTCGCGCAGCAGCTCCATGTCGGCGATCAGGTGGTGGGTGGTGTTGGCGCTCAGGTCGGTGGCCGGGTCGGCGGCGTGGGGGCGGCTGCGCCCGCAATTGCGCTGGTCGAACAGGACGATCCGGTACAGCTCGGGGTCGAAGGTGCGGCGCACGCCGGTCGAGCAGCCCGAGCCCGGCCCGCCGTGCACGACCAGGGCGGGTTTCCCCTCCGGGTTGCCGCAGACCTCCCAGTAGACGAGGTTGCCGTCGCCGACGTCGAGCATGCCGTGGTCGTACGGCTCTATGGGGGGATTCACAACGGTTCCTCTCATGTAACAGTGCTTGGATAAATGTAACAGCACTTAGATATCGAACCGGTCCATTTCCTGCCCACAGAGCCCAGCCGCTCAAGCGGCGTCGCCGCGCCGGGCGTCCACCTCGATCTCGATCTTCATGCGCGGGTCGGCGAGGCCGCACACGAACATGGTGGCGGCCGGGCGCACCTCGCCGAAACACTCGCGCAGGACGGGCCAGCAGGGCTCGAAGTCCGCACGGTCGGGCAGGAGGTAGCGCACGCGTACGACGTCGCGGAAGGTGCAGCCGGCCTCGGCCAGGGCGTCCCCGATGTTGCGCAGGCACTGCGCGGCCTGCTCCACCACGTCATCGGAGATCGTCATCGTCGCGTAGTCGAAGCCGGTCGTTCCCGACACGTGCACCCGGTCACCGTCCACGACGGCGCGGGCGTACCCGATCCGCTCCTCGAAGGTGGAACCGCTGAGAATCGTGCGTCGCTCTGTCATGCGCCGAACGTACGCGAGCCGGCGCGACGCGCTCGGCCCGGGGCCACGGTCAGAGGCCGCGCAGCACCGTGGTCTGGTTGCTGCCGGGCACCACTCCGGCCTTCCGGTGCGCCTCCTTGAGCGCGTCGGAGACGTAGTGCTGCCGCATGGCCTGCGCGTCCTCGCACTCGAACAGCACGACGGCCTCGTCGGGCTGCTCGGCGTTGACACTGACGAGCGCCGTGCGCATGCCGGCCGCCGACCGGACCTCGGCCAGGCTGTCGAACGCCGCGCGCCACTGGTCGTAGTCGGTGAACCGCTGACGGACGAGCAGGTACTCCATGATCGTGCCCCCACATATCTACAGTGTTGAGATCAACCTAGTGGGAGTGTCCGAGAAATTCAACATCGATGACTATGCTTGAACGAGTGACCACCAGGCCAGGAGGACGCCGGCCGGGCGTGACGCGGACACGGGTCGACATCCTGGCCGCCGCGCAACGGAGCTTCGCCGAACACGGCTACGTCCTCACCACGATCAGGGGCGTCGCCCGCGCCGCGGGCGTCGACCCGGCGCTCGTCCTTCAGTTCTTCGGCAGCAAGGACGGCCTCTTCGACGCCGCACTCCGCGACGACCCGCCCGTCCGCGCACTCGTCACACTCGCCGGCGAGGGCGACCCGTCCGACCTCGGCGCCCGGCTCGCCGCCCGCTACCTGGAGTTGTGGGAGGACCCGCACACGGGCCCGCGGATGCTCGCCGTCGTCAGGGCCGCCGCCGCGGCTCCCAGCGCCTCGGCGATGGTGACGGCGTTCATGACGGACGAGGTGATGCTGCCGATGGCGCGCGCCATCGGCGCCGACCAGGCCGAACTCCGGGCCGCGCTCACCGGCGCCTACCTGTTCGGGGTCGCGAGCGCCCGCTACGTGCTCGGCGTCGCGCCGCTGGCCGCCCTGGACAGGGAGGCGGCGGTCGCGTACGTCGCCCCCGTCGTGCAGCACCACCTCACCGGCGACCTCACGCCCCCTTGAGCCTGTCACGAGTACGTCAGTTCTCCCCCGCCCCAGGTCACGGATCTTGTATCCGCCAGGTGGACGCGCTTCGTGTCAACGCTGCTACAGAATGTGACCAAGCAACGACACGAGGAGAACTGCATGAAGATCACCCGTACGCGGATCGCCACGTTCACCACCGCCATCGGCCTCGTCCTGGTCGCGGGAGCCGGCCCGGCCGCGGCGGCGCCCGGATCGTCCAGGGCGGGCGACATCTGCCTGTGGAGCGGCAGGAACTACACGGGCGCCTCCTGGTGCTGGAACCCGGGCAACGGCTACGTCGACGTGCCGCCGGCCCTGCACGACAACGTCGGGTCGTTCCAGGCCCACGCCTCCGGCTGCTTCATCAACTGGATCCAGGTGCCCACCAGGAAGCAGACGCGCGTCGTCAGGAACGGCGACTACCGCAGGGTCTACGACAACGACTTCGGCGGCCGCATCGACGCGGTGGCGCCCCGCTGCTGACCCGGCCGCCCGCCGGGGTCAAGGGCGCAGGACACGGCCTCTGCGCTCGCCCGTGAACTCCCCCGACTCGACCACGACGTGCCCCTCCAGCAGGACGTGGACGATGCCGGACGGGCGGGCGGAGGGGGCGGTGTAGGTGCCGGAGTGGCCGACGGCGTCAGGGTCGAAGACACAGATGTCGGCCCAGGCGCCGGGGCCCAGCCAGCCCCGCCCGCGCAGGGCGAACTGGTCGGCCGTGGCCGAGGTCATCTTGCGCACCGCCTCCTCCCAGGAGACCACCGCGCGCTCGCGCACGTACGTACCGAGGAAACGGGGGAAGCAGCCCCACGTGCGGGGGTGTTCCAGGCCGACGGGCGCCCCGTTGTCCGAGCCGACGCCGACCAGCGGATCGGCCATGATCTCGGTCATGTCGTCCTCGGCCATCATGGAGACCACCATCGTGGCGGCGGGGTCGGCGGCGATCAGCGCGCACGCGACCTCCCACGGGTCGGCCTCCGCCACCGCCACCAGGGCGCGCGCCGCCGGGTCGGCGGTGACGTCGGCCAGCGTACGGCCCACGAACGACGGTTCGGCGTGCGCGGTGATCAGAACGCCCTCCGGGGTGCTGTCCTGCCACAACCCCGCGCCGGTCCCGCCTGACCCGGCCACGGCGCGCAGCCGGGCCCGCTCGCCGGGCTGCGCGAGCACCTCCCGCACCCGCCCGCCGGCCAGCGCCGACGGCGGCAGCAGCGCGGCGAGCATGGTGGCGCCCGCCAGGTAGGGGTACTGGTCGCCGCGCGCGTCCACCCCGGCGGCGCGGGCCGCGCGCAGCTTGCCGAGCAACATCCCCGCCTGGCCGTGGTTGCGGCGGCCGGCGACCTTGCAGTGCGACACCTGCAGCCGTACGCGGGCCCGCCGGGCGATCTCGACGGCCTCGTCCAGCGCGGCGGCGAGCCCGGCGCCCTCGTCGCGCATGTGGGTCGTGTACGGCACCCCGTACCCGTGCGCGACCTCGGCCAGCGCCACCAGTTCGTCGATGCCGGCGTAGCTGCCCGGAGGGTAGATCAGCCCGCTGGACAGCCCGCACGCGCCCGCGTCGAAGGCCGCCGCGGCGAGGTCGCGCATCCGGTCGAGGTCGCCCTCACGCAGCGTCTCGGTGAACCCGGCCACGGCCGCGCGCAGGGTCGAGTGGCCGACGAGCGTCGCCACGTGGTTGGTCGGCCCGGCCGCCGCGACGGCCTCCAGATATCCGGCGAACGTCCAGTCGGGCACGTTCTCGCCCGTCAGTTCCTCCAGCGCGGAGGCGTCGGGCGCGTAGGAGAAGCCGCAGTTGCCGTTGATCTCGGTGGTGACGCCCTGGAGCAGCTTGAACGGCTGCGGCTCGGCCATCAGCGGCACCAGGTCGGAGTGCGCGTGGGCGTCCACGAACCCGGGCGCCACGGCCAGCCCCGTCACGTCGATCTCCCGCCGCGCGCGGGTCTCCCGGGTTACGGGGACGACCCGCCCATCCGCAACGGCGACATCACCCACAAAAGCCGGAGATCCGAGACCGTCGTACACCGTTCCGCCACGAAGGATGAGATCGACCATGGACCCCACCCAACACTCAACAGTTCAGCAATTCTTGTCCTCAACCAGTCAGCTTCTCGGCCCTGAAGGGACCGAGCTTGCAGCTCCTCGCCGTCGATGGCTTCGACGGCTCAGGCCGCGTCAGGCAGCGTGACTCACTGCCCAGCCCGCCACACCGCGTGAGGCGATGTTGCGGGCCGCGTTGACGTCGGCGTGCTCAG
>NZ_SMLD01000101.1:0-35509 GCF_004352805.1 Nonomuraea mesophila | reverse complement strand
GCCCGGCACGAGGTCCGCCCCGCCCGGCACGGGGGGTCGCGTCAGATGAGGACCTTGACGACGCCGGTGAGCGCCAGTTGTACGAGCGCCAGCGGGACGAGCCCGGCCCAGGCGAGCTTCTGCAGTTGGTCCTCGCGCAGGCGCGGATAGGTCACGCGCAGCCAGATCACCACGAACGCCAGCGCGAACACCTTGACCAGGGTCCACAACCAGCCGGGCAGGAAGGGCCCGTGCCAGCCGCCCAGGAACAGCACGGTGGTGAGGAAGGACAGGACGACGATCCCGACATATTCGGAGAGCATGAAGAGCGCGAAGCGCATGCCGGTGTACTCGGTCATCGGGCCCATGATGATCTCGGACTCGGCGATCGGCATGTCGAAGGGCGGGCGCCGCAGTTCCGCCAGGCCGGCCACGAAGAAGACGACGCCCCCGACGGCCTGCCACGGCAGCCACCACCACTGCCACGCCTCGACGATGCCGGGGAGCGACAGTGTGCCCGCGGCCATCGCGACCGACGAGGCCGCCAGCACGAGGGGCAGCTCGTACGCCATGAGCTGGGCCGCCGAGCGCATGCCGCCGAGGACGGAATACTTGTTGGCCGAGGCCCACCCGGCCATGATCGCGCCCAGGACGCCCACGCCCATGACGGCGAGGACGAAGAACAGGCCGAGGTCGAGGTCGACGGCCACGAGGCCGCGGTCGAGAGGGATGGCGATCAGCACGAGGAGATACGGCACGAGCGCCACACCGGGGGCGATCATGAAGATGCGGCGGTCGGCCGCGGCCGGGATGACGTCCTCCTTCTGCGCGAATTTCACGCCGTCGGCGATGAGCTGCGCCCAGCCGTGGAAGCCGCCCGCGTACATCGGGCCCAGCCGCGACTGCATGTGCGCCATGACCTTGTGCTCGGTCTGCCCCACGATCAGCGGCAGCACCAGGAACACGACCAGGATGACGGCGAAGCTCAGCACCACGTCAAGCATCGGGCGGCCCCCAGTCGGCTGGAACTCCTGGCGGAAGTGTCTTGCGGCGGCTCGGGGCGCCCTGTCCTGACTCGCCGGGCTCCTTGGCGCCGGGCCAGGGCTTGGCCACGCGGGCGGCCAGGATGAAGTCCTTGCGCAGCGGGTGGCCTTCGAAACCGTCGGGCAGCAGGAGAGGGACGAGGCTGGGGTGGCCGTCGAAGATCACGCCGAACATCTCGTACGTCTCGCGCTCGTGCCAGTTGGCGCCCCGGTAGACGGCGACGGCGGTGGGCAGGTGGGGGGCGGCGCGCGGCACGCGGGTGCGCAGCAGCAGGCGGGTGCGGGCGTCGGGGTTGCAGACGTGGGCCACGACCTGGAAGGCGTCCGGTGGGTCGTCGACGCCGGTCAGCCAGTCGAAGAAGGTGTGGCCGAGCTCGTCGCGGACGAACGTCAGCAGCTCGATCCAGTCGCCGGGTGCGACGTCGACGGTGACGTCGCCGTACGACTCGGTGGTCTCGGCGCGCTCGCCGAACCGCTCGGCGATGCGCGCGGTCACGCCTCCTCCGGCGCGTGGGCGCGTGACCACACGTAGCGGTCGCTCAGCTTCTCCCCGGCGATCTTGTCCTGGAGCTTGGTGATGCCGTAGAGGAGCGCTTCGGGCCTGGGCGGGCAGCCGGGGACGTAGATGTCCACGGGGATGATCTGGTCGACGCCGTTGGTCACGCAGTAGGAGTCCCAGTAGGGGCCGCCGCTGTTGGAGCAGGCGCCGAACGAGATCACGTATTTCGGATCGGGCATCTGCTCGTAGAGGCGTTTGACGGCGGGGGCCATCTTGTCGGTGACCGTGCCCGAGACGATCATGAGGTCGGCCTGACGGGGGCCGTTCGCGAACGGGATGACGCCGAAGCGGATGAAGTCGTGGCGGCTCGCCGACGTCGCGATGAACTCGATGGCGCAGCAGGCCAGCCCGAAGTTGAACACCCACAGCGAATAACGCCTGCCCCAGTTGAGCACGAAGCGCATGGGTTTGGGAGCCAACCTGGAGATCGGCCCCACTGTGGGCATCGGGAGATCCGTTGCTGCCATGTGGCCATTCTTACTCGGATCAAGGGGAACGCAAAGAGATCTTCCCCGGCGTGACCAGGCCGTGGTGCGCCGCGGGGGTTGCGTGCCGCGGGCCGCGGGCTCAGGTCCAGGTGAGTACGCGTTTGCGCCAGGCGTAGACGATGCCGAGGGCGATGAACCCCAGGAACACGAACATCTCGACGAGCGTCGTCATCCCGTAGCCGGGCGCGTCGAAGATGGTGGCCCAGGGGAACAGGAAGACGGCGTCCACGGCGAAGACGACGTACAGGTAGGTGAAGACGTAGTAGCGGACCTGGGACTGCGCCCAGCCGTCGCCCACCGGGTCGACCCCGCACTCGTACGTGGTCAGCTTGTCCGGGGTGGGGCGCGACGGGCGGAGCAGGCGGTTGGCGAGCAGGGCGCCGGCCACGATGGCGACGCCGATGACGAGCAGCGCGGCGACGAGCACGTACGACCCGTAATAGCCGTCCATGACGGGATGGTAACCCAGGGAAGCCCGAAACCGGAGGGTGGTCAAAAGTCCGTCACCGATCATCCCAAATCGGAGTAAACGGCAAGATCGCACACATACTCTGACATTCATGCATATAAGGCGATTCTCCGCAGGAATCGCTCTGCTGGCCCTCTCGATCTCCGGTTGCGGCATGGCCGCGGCCGTGCCCGAGAGGGGCATCGTGGTCCCGGCAGAGCCGACGCTGATCGACTTTGTCGACCCCACGACCGTCGTCGGCCTGTCCACCAGGACCCTCACGGAGGGCGACTCCACCGGCCGCCGATACGTACACATCACCTACCCGGAACTGGACGAGGCCCCCGCGCTCAACCAGGCGCTGCGCGAGCGGGTACGCGACCAGCTGCATGCCTTCCGCGAGCGTACGAAGACGAAGGCGGCCGGCCCGCGGCCGGAGCTGAACGTGAACTGGCAGCTCGCCGCCTCCTCCCCCGAGGCGGTGGCCGTACGCCTGCGCACCGGCGAGAACCTGAAGGCCGGCTGGGGGTACTCCACGCGGACGTACTGGTTCGACCCGCACAAGGGCAGGACGGTCGGCTCCGCCGGGCTGCTCGCCGGCAAGGACGCGCTGAGCCGGCTCGGCGTGCTGGTCAAGCGGCAGCTGATCGCAGAGCGCGGGAACCAGATCCGGGGGGACGAGGTCGTCGCGGACGCCGACCGCTTCGACTCCATGGCCTTCAACCGTGACGGGGATCTGGTGGTCGAGTTCGACGACTGCCAGGTGGGGCCGTGCGCGCTGGGCCGGGTGGCCGCGGCCGTGCCGGCGAACGCCGCGGAGCCGCTGCTGTCCACCCTGGGGAGGCGGGCGCAGGAAGGCGTCAGGACGGCAGCGCGCAAGGCCGCGGCGGACATGGACAAGGCCCCGCTCGCGAACGACCCCGCCAACGGCACCGAGGCCGTCAGGAACCTGGCCGTGACCGCCGACTGCGCCAAGACCAAGTGCGTGGCGCTGACGTTCGACGACGGCCCAGGACCCCACACCGGCGCGCTGCTCGACACGCTCCAGGAGCATCGGGCGCGCGCCACGTTCTTCCCGCTCGGTATGAACGCCGCCGCCGACCCCGGGCTGGTGCTGCGGATGAGCGCCGAGGGGCATCTGGTCGGCAACCACAGCTGGACCCACAAGAACCTTTCCGGTCTGCCCACCAGCAAGATCAGCGACTCGCTGAGGCGGGCGAGTGACGCGATCACCGTCGCGACCGGGCGCACGCCGACGCTCCTGCGGCCGCCGTACGGGACCGTGAGCCCGCAGTTGCGCGCCGCCGCGGCCGAGCAGGGCGCGTCGCTGGTCACCTGGGACGTCGACACCCATGACCAGGGCGGTGGCGAATCCGCCGACATCGCCGACAGAGCGGTGCGCGGGGCACATCCAGGTGCGATCATTCTCATGCACGACATCCATCGGGAAACCGTCGACGCGGTTCCGGACATCCTCGAAAGGTTGCGCGGGAAGGGTTACAGCTTTGTCACCGTTCCTGAGTTGTACGGCTCTGCGGGGATGCAGGCCGGACGCATGTACAGCTCAGGGAGCGGACAGCCCCTGACCTGACGGCTTTGGGGGGGACGTATAGTTGGCGCACGTGACCCGAACCGTCCTGTTCGCCCGCCTGCATGTGGACCTCTGCAGGCTCGCGTCCGGGCTGTGTCGTCGTTCTCCCGCCTCACCCTGACCCCGCCCGCGTTTACCCGCAATCGCGGGCCGCAAACGCGTGACCTTCCGAGGATCTAGCATGGAAACAGAGAACGCGCCTACATCAACCGCGCCTTGGCGCGTCGAGGAGGACTGAGCTGTGACGAAGCAGGTCCAGCAACTCGACCGCGTGATCATCAGATTCGCCGGCGACTCCGGCGACGGCATGCAGCTCACCGGCGACCGCTTCACGGCGGGCACGGCGGAGTTCGGCAACGACCTGTCGACACTGCCCAACTTCCCCGCCGAGATCCGGGCCCCCGCAGGCACGCTGCCCGGCGTCTCCAGCTTCCAGCTGCACTTCGCCGACCACGACATCCTCACGCCCGGCGACGCGCCCAACGTCCTCGTGGCGATGAACCCGGCCGCCCTCAAGGCCAACCTGGGCGACCTGCCCAGGGGCGCCGACATCATCGCCAACACCGACGAGTTCACCAAGCGCAACCTGCAGAAGGTGGGCTACGCCACCAGCCCGCTCGAGGACGACTCCCTGAGCGAGTGGCGCGTGCACGCGGTCCCGCTGACCTCGCTGACCGTCAAGGCGCTCGAAGACTTCGACCTGTCGAAGAAGGACGCCGAGCGGTCGAAGAACATGTTCGCCCTCGGCCTGCTGTCGTGGCTCTACCACCGGCCGACCGAGCACACCATCAAGTTCCTCGAGCAGAAGTTCGCCAAGAAGCCCGACATCGCCAAGGCCAACATCGCCGCCTTCCAGGCCGGCTGGAACTACGGCGAGACCACCGAGGGTTTCTCGGTGAGCTACGAGGTCAAGCCGGCGCAGCTGCCCCCGGGCGTCTACCGCAACATCTCCGGCAACCAGGCGCTCGCCTACGGCCTGATCGCCGCGAGCGTGCAGTCGAAGCTGCCGCTGTTCCTGGGCTCCTACCCGATCACCCCGGCGAGCGACATCCTGCACGAGCTGTCCAGGCACAAGCGGTTCGGGATCCGCACCTTCCAGGCCGAGGACGAGATCGCCGGCGTCGGCGCGGCGCTCGGGGCCGCATTCGGCGGGGCGCTGGGCGTGACCACCACGTCGGGTCCCGGCGTGGCGCTGAAGGCCGAGACCGTCGGCCTGGCGGTCACCACCGAACTGCCGCTGATCGTGGTCGACGTGCAGCGCGCGGGGCCGAGCACCGGCATGCCGACCAAGACCGAGCAGACCGACCTGCTGATGGCGTTGTTCGGCCGCAACGGCGAGTCGCCGGTGCCGGTGGTGGCGCCGATGTCGCCGAGCGACTGCTTCGACGCGGCCATCGAGGCGGCCAGGATCGCCGTCAAATACCGCACACCGGTCATGTTGCTGTCGGACGGCTACCTCGCCAACGGCTCGGAGCCCTGGCGACTCCCCGAGATCGCCGACCTGCCCGACATCTCGCAGGAGTTCACGACCGCCCCCAACGGCGAGGACGGTACGTTCCTGCCCTTCAAGCGTGACGCCGACACCCTCGCCCGCCCGTGGGCCATCCCCGGCACCCCCGGCCTCGAGCACCGCATCGGCGGCATCGAGAAGGCCGACGGCACCGGCAACATCTCCTACGACCCCGCCAACCACGACCTGATGGTCCGCACCAGGGCCGCCAAGGTCGCCGGCATCGACGTGCCTGATCTCGAGGTCGACGACCCCGACGGCGACGCCAGGGTGCTCGTCATCGGGTGGGGCTCGACGTACGGGCCGATCGCCGCCGCCGTGCGGCGCATCAGGAAGAGCGGCGGCAAGGTCGCGCAGACCCACCTGCGCCACCTCAACCCGCTGCCGGCCAACACCGGCGAGATCCTCAAGCGATACGACAAGGTGCTGCTGCCCGAGATCAACCTGGGCCAGCTGGCCCTGCTGCTGCGGGCCCGCTTCCTCGTCGACGTGATCAGCTACAACCGCGTGCGCGGGCTCCCGTTCAAGGCCGAGGAGCTGGCCGGAGTCATCCAGGACGTGATCGACAGTGACTGAGCTGCTGAACGGGAAGGGGCTCTCGCTCGTTCCCAAGACCGACGCGAAGCAGACCCTGAAGGACTTCAAGTCCGACCAGGAGGTGCGCTGGTGCCCCGGCTGCGGCGACTACGCGATCCTCGCCGCCGTGCAGAGCTTCCTGCCGGAGCTGGGGCTCAGGCGCGAGAACATCGTGTTCGTCTCCGGCATCGGGTGCTCGTCGCGTTTCCCCTACTACCTCAACACCTACGGCTTCCACTCCATCCACGGGCGGGCGCCGGCGATCGCGACGGGGCTGGCGGCCAGCCGGCCCGACCTGAGCGTCTGGGTGATCACGGGTGACGGCGACGCGCTGTCGATCGGCGGCAACCACCTGATCCACGCGCTGCGCCGCAACGTCAACCTCAACATCCTGCTGTTCAACAACCGGATCTACGGTCTGACCAAGGGCCAGTACTCCCCCACCAGCGAAACCGGCAAGATCACCAAGTCGACGCCGATGGGGTCGCTGGACAAACCGTTCAACCCGATCTCGCTGGCCCTCGGCGCCGAGGCGTCGTTCGTGGCCAGGACCATCGACTCCGACCGCAAGCACCTGCAGTCGGTGCTGCGCGAGGCGACCGCGCACCGCGGCACGTCGCTGGTCGAGATCTACCAGAACTGCAACATCTTCAACGACAACGCCTTCGAGCAGCTCAAGGACCCCGAGGTCCGCGACGACATCACGCTGCGGCTGGAGCACGACCAGCCGATCGCGAGCGCCTCGAAGGCCGTCGTACGCGCCGCGAACGGCGGCATCGAGGTGGTGGCCCGCGACGGCGTGAGCGACGACCAGATCCTCGTGCACGACGCGCACAGCCCCGACCCGTCGGTGGCCTTCGCGCTCAGCAGGCTCGACGAGCCGGCGTTCGAGCACGTGCCGATCGGGATCTTCCGGCAGGTCGACCGGCCGGCCTACGACACGCTCATGGCCGAGCAGCTCGACGCGGCCGTGGACAGCGCGGGATCGGGCGACCTGAGCGAGCTGCTGCTGGGCGGCGACACCTGGCGCATCGGCTGATTATTCGCGAATAATGCCAGGGTGGCGAAGACGTGGTCGTATGTCATAGCCGCGGTCGCCGCCCTGGTCCTGGCCGTCGTGGTCGCCCAGCAGCTCGGCGAGCCCGCGGGCCGGGCCTCGCAGAGCCCGTCCGCGTCCATGAGCCCACCCGCGTCCGTGAGCCCGCCCGCGGAGAGCGGCGGGCCGGGCCCTCCCGGCTTTCCCGACGCGGCCTCCACGGGTGTCCGGCCGGGCACCGCGCTCACCGTCGTCACCGGCGACCAGACCTTCGCCAGGGACGGTGAGGTCGTCGAGGGCAAGGTCTTCCACGGCTTCGTGGTGGTGACCGCGCGCGGCGTCACGTTCCGCAACTGCGTGTTCCGTGGCGCGGCGACCTCCGACGTACGGCCGCTGCTCGACACCGAGCACGGCAAGAACACGGTGGTGGAGGACTCCGAGTTCTACCCCGCCCATCCCTCGCCGTCCGTCGACGGCATCTGGGCGGCCTCGACGAAGATCTACCGCTCGGAGTTCCGGGGCACGGTCGACGGCGTCAAGGCCCACACCGCCACCCTGGTCCAGGACTCCTACATCCACGACCTGAGCTGGTTCGCCCACGACCCCGACCAGGGCGGCGAACCCACCCACAACGACGGCGTACAGGCCTTCGCCGACCAGAGCGGCGTCACGCTGCGGCACAACACGATCGATCTGTCGACCACGCGCGACCCGAACGCGGCCGTGCAGTCGTCGGCCGACGACCTGCGGGTGGAGGACAACTACCTCGACGGCGGCGCCTGCATCGTCAACATCGACCACACGCCGCTGGAGCGCCCGCTGACCGGGCAGCGGGTCACCGGCAACCGGTTCGGCCCGAACTCCGCGCACGACTGCCCGATCCTGCTGAGCACCCGCTCCGAGCTCGCCGCCGGCGCGGGCAACGTCTGGCACGGCACGGGCGAGCCCATTCCGCCACCGGACCAACACGACTAGCCCGGGAGATCACATGTCGGCCTGGCAGGGAACGCGCACGCTGGTCACCGGCGCCACCGGGTTCATCGGCGCCCACCTGGTCCGCCGCCTGGCCGGGCTGGGCGCGCGGGTGCACGCGGTCAGCCGCCGCCCGCAGGAGGCCACCGGGCACGTCGAGCGCTGGCACGCGGCCGACCTGTGCGACGCCACCGCCACGGCATCACTGGTGGAGGCCGTCCAGCCGGAGGTGGTCTTCCATCTGGCCAGTGAGGTCACCGGCGTCCGGGAGCCGGGGATGGTGGCGCCGACGCTGGCGGGCAACCTGGGCGCGGCGGTCAACCTGCTGACGGCCGTGACGGGCGGCCCCGTGCGCAGCGTGGTGCTGGCGGGCTCGGTGGAGGAGCCGCGCGACGGGCAGGCTCCGAGTTCCCCGTACGCGGCGGCGAAGGCGGCGGCGACGGGGTACGCCCGGATGTTCCACGCCCTGTGGGGGGTGCCGGTCTCGGTGTTGCGGGTGGCGATGGTCTACGGGCCGGGCGAGCCGAACGCGGCCAGGCTGGTGCCGTACGTGACGACGTCCCTGCTGAAGGGGGAGGCGCCCCGGCTGACGTCCGGCGCGAGGCTGGTCACCTGGGTGTACGTCGAGGACGTGGTGGACGCGTTCGTGCTGGCGGGAGCGGGCGGCGGCGCGGCCGGGCACGTCCTCGACATCGGCACGCCCGAGCCGGTCAGCATCCGCGACACGGCGGAGTTGCTCGCCGGCATCGTGACCGACACCGTGACCGACACCGGGGCCGGCACCATGGGCGACACCGGGGCCGGCACCGTGGGCGGCCGGGCCAGGCCCGAGTACGGCGCGGTCGCGGCCCGGCCGCTGGACCGTACGCAGCGCTCCGACATCGGGCCCGCCGCGCGCGTGCTGGGCTGGCGGCCGGCGACCACGCTCGAAGCGGGGCTGCGGCAGACCGTCGCCTGGTACGCAAAACGGATGTAACGGTCCAGACCCGGTCGCGATATCTCTCCTGGTGACCTTCTTGACCAGGGGGCAGGATGCGGGCGGTAACCAACCTGACCGTGCACGGCATCGGCGAGACGGCCCGCGCGCTCGAACGGGGCGAGGACACGACGTGGGTGACGGTCGAGCAGTTCGAGCAGGTCGTCGACGCGGTGGCCGGCCGTCCCGACGTACGGCTGACGTTCGACGACGGGAACGCCTCCGACGTGGAGATCGCCCTTCCCCGGCTGGTGGAGCGGGGGCTGCGGGCGGAGTTCTTCGTCCTGGCCGGGCTGCTCGGCGAGCCCGGCAGGCTCGACGCCGACGGCGTGCGCGAGCTGGCCGGGGCCGGCATGCGGGTCGGCTCGCACGGGTGGGCGCACCGCGACTGGCGCACGCTGGACGGCCCGCAGGTGGCCGAGGAGCTCACCCGGGCCAGGGCCGTGCTCGCCCGGCTCGCGGGCGGGCCGGTGTCGCGGGTGGCCATCCCGTTCGGCTCCTACGACCGCCGGGTCCTGCGCCGGCTGCGGATGGCCGGCGTGACCCGCGCCTACACCAGCGACGGCGGCCGGGCCAGACCCGGCTCCTGGCTCCAGGCGCGCAACAGCCTCAGGCACGACCTCGACGGCGCCTGGATCGGGCGGGTGCTCGACGGCAGGCCGCCGCTCGCCCGGCGCGCGGGCAAGCTCGGCATGCGCCTGTACAAGCGGGTGCGCTGACATGGGCCGGGTCGCCGTCGTGATCGTCACCTACAACAGCGCCTCCGTGCTCGGAGGCTGCCTCGGCTCGCTGGCGCGGGGCGCCGAAGGGGTGGAGCTGGCCGGCGTGGTGGTGGCCGACAACGCCTCCAAGGACGACTCCGTCGCCGTCGCCGAACGGGCCGGCGCCACGGTGGTGCAGGTCGGCAGGAACGCCGGGTACGCCGCCGCGATCAACGCCGGCGTCGCCGCGCTGGACCTCGACCGGCTCGACGGCGTCTACGTGCTCAACCCCGACTGCCGGCTGCGCCCCGGCTCGATCGCGCCGCTGCTGGCCTGCCTGCGCGAACCGGGCAGGGGCATCGCGGTCCCCTACATGGTCAATCCGGATGGCACGCTCCAGCCGTCGCTGCGCAGGGCGCCGACCGTGGGCAGGGCCCTGGCCGAGGCGCTGGTCGGCGGGTCGCTCGCCGGGCGCGTCGGAGGGCTGGGCGAACTGGTGACCGACCCGCGCGACTACGCGCGTCCCGGCGCGTACGCCTGGGCGACCGGCGCGGCCATGCTGCTCTCGACGCGGCTCATCCGCGAGGTCGGCGCGTGGGACGAGTCGTTCCTGCTCTACAGCGAGGAGACGGACTACTGTCTGCGCGCCGCCGACCTGGGATGGACGACGTGGTACGAGCCCGCGTCGGCGATCGAGCACATCGGCGGCGACTCGGGCGTGAATCCGACGCTGGCGGCGCTGCTCGTCGTGAACAAGGTACGCCTGTACCGGCGGCGCCACGGGAGGGCGTCGGGGGCCGCGTACTTCCTGGCGGTGCTGGCCGGTGAGGCGGTGCGGGCGCTGGCCGGAAGGCGTACGTCGCGGGCCTGCGTGGTGGCGCTGCTGCGGCCGTCGCGCCGGATGACGGCGCTGCCGCAATGAGCGGGCTGCGCGTGGAGGCGTTCACCGCGCTCAGTGCGGAGGATCTGGACGCCTGGCACACGCTGCGGACGGCCAACCCGGCGCTCGACAGCCCCTATTTCCATCCCGGTTTCGCGGCGGCCGTGCACGCCGGCGGGCGGCCCGTTCACGTGGCGGTCGCGCGTGACGGCGGGAGACCGGTCGCGTTCCTGCCGCACCACCGGGAGGGGCGGCTGCTGCGCCCGGTGGGCTGGCCGGGCGCGGACTTCCAGGGCCCGATCCTGGCGGCCGGCGCCGGGTTCCGTCCGCTGGACCTGCTCGGGAACGGGGCCGCCGGCTACGCCTTCGACCACCTGGTGGAGGAGGCGCCCGGGTTCGAGCGGTGGGTGGTCTCCCGCAGGCCGTCGCCGTACCTGGACGTGACCGGCGGGCTGGCGGGCTACCTGGGCCGGGCCTCGCGCAGCGGCAAGGAGAACATGGGGCAGGCCAGGCGGCGGGCCGCGAAGGCGGGGCGGGAGCTCGGCGAGCTCAGGTTCGTGGCGGCCTCGTCCGACCGGAAGGCGCTGGCGCGGGTGGTCGAGCTGAAGCGGGCGCAGTACGCCGCGACCGGCGCCAGGGACTTCTTCGCGGAGCCGGACCGGGTCCGGCTGCTCGACGGCCTGCTGCGTGCCCGCGACCCGGCGTTCGGCGGCGTGCTGTCCACGCTGCACGCCGGGGAGCACCTGCTCGCCGCCCACTTCGGCCTGCGGTCGGGCGGGGTGCTGCACTGGTGGTTCCCCGTCTACGACCCGGCCTTCGCGCGGCTGTCGCCGGGCTGGATCCTGCTGCGGGAGCTGGTGGCCGCCGCCCCGGCGCTCGGGATCGTACGCATCGATCTCGGCAGGGGCGAGGACGAGTACAAGCGGCGGGCCAAGACCGGCGAGAGCGTGGTCTGCCAGGGCCTCGTCACGAGGAATCCGGTACGCAGGGCCGCCGCGTCGGCGCTGTCGAAGGCGAGGTCGGTCGCACGATCGGTCAGGGCACGGAGAAAACCGTAACGTTCCAACGGACATGCCCGACATATCGGTGGAGGCGGGGGAAATGGCGCGCTGCCCTCCAGACGGCGGTCCACAGCAGACGGTCCCTTACGGAGGCGGCTGTGCGAATTAGTGTCTTCGGACTCGGTTACGTCGGATGCGTCTCGGCGGCCTGCCTGGCCTCCATGGGACACCAGGTCGTGGGTGTCGACGTCAACCCGGCGAAGGTCGATCTCATCAACGACGGCCACGCGCCGATCGTGGAGGAGCGCATCGGTGAGCTGGTGGCCGAGGCCGTCGAGGGCGGCGCGCTGTGCGCCACCACGGACGCCGCCCGGGCCGTCAGGAACAGCGAGGTGTCGCTGGTCTGCGTGGGCACCCCGTCGGCGCCCAACGGCAGCCTGTCGACGACGTACCTGGAGCGGGTGGCCGAGCAGATCGGCCGCTCGCTCGCCCCGGGGCACGTGGTGGTCTTCCGCAGCACCATGCTGCCGGGAACCTGCGCCGACCTGCTCGTCCCCATCCTGGAGCTGTCGTCGGGGCTGCGCGCGGGTGTGGACTTCGGGGTGGCGGTCAATCCCGAGTTCCTGCGCGAGGGCACCAGCGTGCGCGACTTCTTCGCGCCGCCCAAGACGGTGATCGGGGAGTCGGACGAGGCCGCGGGCGACGCCGTCGCCGCGTTGTACGAGGGGCTGCCGGGCGACGTCTTCCGGGTGCCCATCCCCGTCGCCGAAATGTCCAAATATGTGGACAACGCCTTTCACGCGGTCAAGATCGGATTCGCCAACGAGCTGGGCGCGATCTGCCAGGCCATGGGCCTCGACTCCCACCGCGTGATGGACGTGTTCCTGGCCGACCGCAAGCTCAACATCAGCCCCGCCTACCTGCGGCCCGGCTTCGCCTTCGGCGGCTCCTGCCTGCCCAAGGACCTGCGTGGCCTGGTCTACGCGGCACGCAAGGCCGACGTGTCCGTACCGCTGCTCTCCCATGTGCTCCCGGCCAACGAGGCGCACCTGCAGCGCGCCTTCGACCTCGTCACCGCCTCGGGCAGGCGCAGGATCGGCCTCTTCGGGCTGTCGTTCAAACCCGGCACCGACGACCTGCGCGAGAGCCCCCTCGTCGAACTCGCGGAACGGCTCCTCGGCAAGGGCTACGACCTGCGCATCTACGACGCCAACGTGACCCTGTCGCGGCTGGTGGGCGCCAACCGCGCCTACATCGCCGAACGCCTGCCCCACCTCGGCGAGTTGCTCGGCGACTCGGTGGACGAGGTGCTCCGGCACGCCGAGGTGTGCGTGATCGGGTGCGCGGACCCGACAGTGCTCGACGCGCTGAGCCGCGCGGGCGACCGCCGGATCGTCGATCTCGTACGCGTTCCTGACGCGGAGGCCCAGCGGGGCAGAAGGGACTACACAGGCATTGCGTGGTAGAGCACTCATCCTCGTCGAGAATCTGTCCGTACCGCTGGACCGGCGCGTCTGGCAGGAATGCACGGCGCTGTACCAGGCCGGCTGGGAGGTGCACGTCATCTGCCCGCGGGGCGCCAAGCAGGACACCGAGCCCGAGGCCGTCATCGACGGCGTCCACATCCACCGCTACCCCCTGCGCGCCGCCACCGGCGGCCCCGCAGGCTACCTGCGCGAGTACGGCTCCGCGTTGTGGCACACCTTCCGCCTGGCCAGGCGGCTCGGCACGTTCGACGTGGTGCACGGCTGCAACCCGCCCGACCTGTTCTTCCTGGTGGCGCGGGCCATGCGGGGCAAGGGCACGCGGTTCGTCTTCGACCAGCACGACCTGGTGCCCGAGCTCTACCTGTCGCGGTTCGGGCGCGGCGAGGACCTGCTGTACCGGGCGGTGCGCCGGCTGGAGCGGATGACGTACCGGGCCGCGCACGTGGTGATCGCGACCAACGAGAGCTACAAGCGGGTGGCGCTGTCGCGGGGCGGCAAACGTCCCGAGGAGGTCTTCGTGGTGCGCAGCGCTCCGGCGGTCGAGCGGTTCCACCAGGTGCCGCCCGAGAAGGGACTGCGGCGCGGCAAGCCGTACCTGCTGTGCTACCTGGGCGTGATGGGGCCGCAGGACGGCGTGGACTACGCGCTGCGCAGCCTGGCGCGGCTGCGCGACGAGCACGGGCGTACGGACTGGCACGCGGTGTTCGTCGGCGGCGGCGACACGTTCGACGCCATGGTGGCGCTCTCACGCGAGCTGGGCCTGGCCGACGCCGTCGAGTTCACCGGCCGGATCCCCGACGAGGACCTGCTGCGCTACCTGTCCACGGCCGACGTGTGCCTGTCGCCCGACCCGCTCAACCCGCTCAACGACGTCTCCACGATGAACAAGATCATGGAGTACATGGCCATGGGCCGGCCCATCGTCTCGTTCGAGCTGCGCGAGGCGCGGGTGTCGGCGGGCGAGGCGGCCCTGTACGCGCCGGCCAACGACGAGTCGGAGTTCGCCAAGCTGATCGCGCAACTGCTCGACGACCCGGACATGCGGCGGCGGATGGGCGAGATCGGCCGCGCCAGGGTCGCGGGGCCGCTGTCCTGGCACCATTCGAAGGCGGCGTTGCTGGCGGCCTACGACGCCGCCGTGGAGTCGCGATGACGGCTGCCGGCGTCGGTGCCCCAGCTCGTCCTGCCGCCGCGCGCCCTGGTGAGCAGCCGGTCCAGGAGCAGCACGGCCAGGTAGCAGGCGGCGTCGAGCGGCCCGACCGCCCGCGAGGCCAGCAGCGCGCCCAGCGCCCGCGGGCGCAGCGGGCGCGCGGGCACACCCAGCTCGGCGAGCTGCCTGTTGCCCTGCCTGACCCTGACCCGGCGGCGCAGGTGGGCGCGGACGGTGCGGGCGGGACGCACGACGGAGCGCGCCCCCGCCACCACGACCCGCTCGCCGCCGGTGAAGCAGCCGTCCACCCAGCCGTCGTCGGAGATCACGTCGGGCAGGGGGAAGGCCCGCTCGTGCCCGCGCTCGTTCAGCACGTAGACGCCGACGCCCGCCAGTGCCCTGGAGGGCGCCACCAGCCGGTCGTGCACCCGGTGCACGCGGCGGACCACGGGGCCCGTACCGGACAGGTCCCACTCGGGCCTGGGCGCGCAGGCCAGCACGCCAGGCCGGCCCACGGCGCCGGCGAGCGCCCGTACGGAGGCGGCGTCGATGCGCACGTCCGCGTCGAGATAGACGCGCGGGAAGGCCGCGCACGCCGCGTCGCCCAGGCGCAGCGCGTTGACCTTGCCGGGGGTCGCGGTCTCCAGCACCCGCACGCCCGGCCGCGCCGCGGCCCGCGCGGTGCCGTCGGTGCAGGCGTTGGCCACCACGACGACGTCGAACTCGCCGGGCTCCGTCCCGGCGAGCAGCAGGTCCAGCCCTTCGGCGACGACCGCTTCCTCGTTGTGCGCCGGGATGACGACGCTGACCGCCGGCTTCATCGGACCGCCTCCAGGAAGGACGACACATGAAAGCAGAGCAGGGGGAACTCGACGGGGTCCTGCTGTTCAGGCCGACGCCGTACCACGACAGCCGCGGCCTGTTCACCAGGACCTTCGACGCGGCCGTCGCCGCCGAGGCCGGCCTGGACCCCGGGACCTTCGTCCAGGACAGCCAGTCGCGCTCGCGGCGCGGCACGGTCCGGGGCCTGCACGGGCGTTCCGGCCAGGGCGAGGCGAAGCTCGTCAGGTGCGCCCGCGGCGCCGTCCACGACGTGCTGGTGGACATCAGGCCGCACTCCCCGACGTTCGGGCGCAGCATGGCGGTGCGGCTCGACGACGAGGACTTCGTCACGCTGTACGTGCCCCCGGGCCTGCTGCACGGCTTCCAGGCGCTCACCGAGCCCGCCGACACCTGCTACCGCATCGACAGGCCGCACGATCCGGCCGAGGACCTGGCGGTCCGCTACGACGACCCTGATCTGCGGATGGCGTGGCCGCTGCCCGTCACCGAGGTCAGCCGGCGCGACCAGGAGGCGGGCTCGTGGGCCGGCCTGCTGCGGCGGCTGGGCGGCTGAACGATGCGCGGACCTCTCCCCTTGCTGGCGGCCGTCGCGGTGCTGGCCACGGCCTGCCAGGCCACGCCCGCCGAGCCGCCGCCACCGCCGAGCCCCTCCCCCGAACCGAGCATCACCAGGGCCGACGGCTCGTTCTGCCCCGACCATCCCACCCCGGCCTGCACGGGCGCGCCCCGCGGGACCAAGCTGACCAAGGTCAGGCTCGAGACGGAGAACGTCGCCCACCGCGTCAGGGAGCCCGGCACCGTGCTCGACGGCGTCCACGTGCCCGGCCATCTGCTGATCCACGCCGACGACGTCACCGTCAGGAACAGCGTGATCGACGGCGACGTGATCAACTCCGACGGCCCCGAGTCGTTCCGGTTCACCATCACCGACACCACGGTGGGCACCACCGGCAAGTGCGAGCCGCTGCCCGGGGTCGGCCACGACAAGTACAAGGCCACCAGGGTGCTGGTGCAGGGGCACAGCGACGGCTTCCGTGTCTCCGGCGACGACGTCGAGATCCGCGACTCGTTCGTGAAGCTCTGCTCCAACCCCGGCGACCACTCCGACGGCATCCAGGCCTACAACGGCGGCAAGGGGCTGCTGTTCCATCACAACACCGTCGACCAGCGCGAGGCCCGGCACATCACCGCGCCCATCTTCCTGGTGGACGAGAAGTCGCAGGACGTGGTCGTCACCGACAACCTCATCATGGGCGGCACGTTCAGCCTCCAGGTGCGCAACGCCCGCGGCAGGCAGGTCGTGCGCGGCAACAAGCTGGTCGACAAGTCGTGGGTGTACGGGCCGGTCGACTCCGAGTGCGGCAGGACGGAGTGGTCCGGCAACGAGCTGGTCACCATCGACGAGAGCTATCGGGTCACCTCGATCGTCGGCCCGCTGGAGTGCGAGGGTGAGAGCTGATCGGCCCGCGCGGCCCTTAGCAGGGCGCCGGCCGCGCCGACCAGCACGAACGCGATCCCGGTCACGGTCGCGAACGACAGCAGGTCGAAGGTGAACGACCCGGCGAGCGGCACGAGCAGGCAGGCGGCGACCGTGAGCCCGAGGTCGCGGTCGCCGGGGTCGGCGCTCAGGTGGCGGGCCCTCAGCGCCGCGTAGCAGGCCACCAGGAACACCGACGTGTACGCCACGGTGCCGACCAGCCCCGTCTCCACCATCGACAGGATGTACTGGTTGTCGAAGATCTGGTGCTTGGGGGCGTACCACGTGCCGAGGCCGCGGCCGAGCCAGAAGTGCCGGCCGATCTCCTGCCCGGCGACGGCGTAGTCGTGCGTCCTGTACTGGATGCTCTCGTCGTTGCCGAGGTCGGTGAACAGCCCGGCGATGGTCCCCAGCAGGCCCGGCACCGCCACCCAGACGGCGGCCATGAATCCGGCCGTCACCAGGAGCGCCCGCAGCCGCCGCCGCGCGGGCCAGCCGATGACCAGCACCACACCCGCCACGAACAGGCTCAGCATGGCCGAGCGCGACACGGAGAACATCAGGCCGAGCCCGATGAGCAGCGTGCACGCCCACCAGCGCAGCGCCGGCTCGGCGCGCATGCGGGCCTTGACGGCGTAGTGGGCGGCCAGCGGGAGCAGCATGGCGCAGGTGACGCCGAACTCGATGGGGTGTCCTGTGGTGGCCGCGACGCGGCGCAGGTCGGCCCGTTCCAGGACGAACGAGTCGCCTTCGGTGCTGTAGCGCAGGATCGGCAGCTCCATGAACCTGGTCAGGTCCACTGAGAACAGGAACTGGAAGGCGCCGATCACCGAGATGACCGCGCCTGCCACCACCAGCGTCTTCAGCACGAGGTCGAGCCGGCGCGGGCCCCGCGCACCGTCGCAGACCGTGAGCGCGATGCCGACGATCGCGATCACCAGCACGAAGGAGTGGTCGCTCAGGTTCAGCTCGTCGGAGTCCATGTACCCGTACGTGGTGAACCCGAAGGTCGCCAGCATCGCGGTGAAGTAGGCGAACAGGACCGTGCGCACGGGGTTGCGTCCCTTGGCGGCGCCCAGGGTGAGGGTGAGCTGCGCGCACAACCACAGCAGCGCCGCCGCGAGGCTCACCACGTTTGCGGGGGTGAGCGAGAGCGGAAGGTACTTCAGCACCAGCCGGGCGGGCACGATCAGCAGCACCACGGCGAAGACGGCGGCGACGGTGGCGCCGTCGGCGCGCCCCGGCTGCGGCGGGGCGCCTGGCGTCGCGGCGGCCACCGGCTACGCCCCCGGTTCCCTGGCCGCGACGAGGTCCTGCCCGCCGCTCGCGGGATCCGGCTCGGGCTCGTCCCGTCCGCGCCGGGTTCCCGGCAGCCCGGGGAAACCGGCCCTGCGCGCCGCCGAGAGGCTCTCCGCGGCGAACGCGGCGCACAGGGCGGCGATCAGCCCCAGACCGAGCGCGGCGGCGGCGGAGCGCAGCTTCCTGCCCTCCTGTGGCACGGGCGTGGTGGGCGGCACCGTCTGGCTGATCGTGATGTAGGTCTCGGGTGGGGCCTGCACCTGCCGCTGGCGTACGTCGAGCTCCCGCTCGACCCGTTCGATGACCTGGCGGGCCATTCGGGTGGCCGCCTCGGGCGTGCGGCTCTCCCCTTCGACGAAGACGAGCGGGCCGGTCGCCAGCGACTCCAGGTTGTTGGTGCCGTTGGTGACCGCGTACGTGGTGTCGCCGTCGGGTCGCACGCCCATCTCGGCCACCATGTCGGGTGTGCTCATGACGTTGATCAGCATCGACGCGGCCACGTCGAGCCCGTGGTCGAAGTTGAGCAGCGGGTTGATCTGCGCCACGGGCTGGTCGGGGTGGGGTGGCACGGTCCCGCCGCTGGTCGGCGTGGTGAGGACGAGGACCGCTGAGACGGTGTAGGTGACGGGGATGGTGGAGTAGGCGTAGAAGGCGCCGCCGACGGCCATCAGGAAGGCCGGAAGGGCGACGAACCACCGTCGCGCCAGGACGAGGACGGTCCCCCAGAAATCCACGTGCCCTCCCTGCGAGTCCTGCCTCATGGATGTCGCCACGAATGGGGTGGAGCGTTACATAAGCCGTGTAACACCGCCTCCGGCTCCCCGATAAGGGGAAGGCAGAGGCGTTTCACGATGGGAGTCGGCCCGTGAGCAAGCTGGCGGTCATCACCCCCTCCTACGCCCCGGACGCCGGCCTCTTCGCCGACCTGCACCGGTCCGTGCTCCAGCACACCTCGGACGACACCGTCCACCACGTCTTCGTGCCCGCCCGTGACCGGCGGGCCTTCGCCGGGTTCGAGGGGCCACGCTGCCGCCTGTGGGTGCGCTCGGAGCTGCTGCCCCTCAGGTACGTCCGCGCGCCCTTCACCGACGTGTACGTCAACTGCCGCCGCCCGTGGCCCCCGCTGCGCGGCTGGGTCATGCAGCAGACGGTCAAGATCGCCTCCGCCGGCCTGATCGACGCCGACGCCCTGCTCATCGTCGACTCCGACGCCGTACTGGTCCGGCCGACCGGGATCGAGTCGTTCAGCGTGGACGGGCGGCTCTGCCTCCACCGGGTCGAGAACGCCGTGACCGCCGACATGGAGCGGCATCTGCTGTGGCACCGGGTCGCCCGCGAACTGCTCGGCCTGCCGCCACCACCGCCCCCGCCGCTGCCCGACTACGTGACCGCGCTGACGTTCTGGGACCCTCGGATCGTGCTCGCCATGCGCCGCCGCATCACCGAGGTCACCGGGCGCGACTGGCTCGACGCGTTCAACGGACGGCTGCACGTCTCGGAGTTCGTCCTGTACGGCGTGTTCGTCGACGAGGTGCTGAAGTCGTCGCCGCCGATCAACACGACGATCTGCCACCTGAGCTACCACCACGAGCCGTGGGACGAGGCCCAGGCGGTCGCCTTCGCCGACCGGCTGCCGCCTGAGGCGGTGGGCATGATGATCTCCGCCAAGTCGAACACCCCGCACGAGGCCAGGGCGGCCGCGATCCGGCGGTGCGCTCAGGTCGTCGACTCGACCTGAGCGTCCTCCCGCTCCGGCTCCGGCGCCGCGTCCTGCCAGGTCTCCGGCTCGCGCTCGGGCTCCGGCTCCGGCTCGCGCTCGGGCTGAGGGCCGGGGTCGTCCGCGCGGCGGGCGGCGCGCAGGCGCTGGACGCCGTACGCCACGCCGAGCCCCGCCACCACCCCGGACAGGCCACCCGAGGCCGCGCCCAGCAGGCGGTCCGTCACGACGAGCCGGGGCGCCGACGCGGGCATCACGTCGAGGATGCCGATGTGCGTGCTCACCGGCGCGCCCAGCGCCGTCTGCCGCTTGGCCAGCTCCAGCCTGATGCGCAGCTTCGCCTTGCGCATGACCTCCGTGACCACGGCAGGAGAGGTGCTCTCCACCTCGACGTAGACGAACGGCCCGTTGGTGCTGATGCCGAGCAGGTCCGGGTTCGTACGGCCGTCGTTGACGGTCAGGACGGTCGGGCCGTCCTCCGTCACGCCCAGCTCGGCGGCGACCTCCGGCGTGTTGGTGGACAGGATGAGGATCCCGGCGGTCGTCCGGAGTGCGTCGTTGAACTGCAGCAGCGGGTTGGTCAGCCCGATCCGCTGCTGAGGGCCGGTCTCCAGCGTCCCGCCCGTGGCGGGCACGGTCAGCACCATGGAGGCGGTGGAGACATAGCGGCTCGGGACCAGGAAGTACGCGGCCAGGGCGAGCCCGATCGCCACGACGGCGGCAGGCGGCCCGATCGCCTTCTTCCTGACCAGACCCCAGACGGTTGTCCAGAAACGCACTATTTCCGCCCCCGTCGACTTTGTAACGATGCAAACTGGAAATCGCCCTTGTCATGAACGCCGTTACACCAGCGGCTACGTCGGGCGGGCCATGGACAGCAACTTGCGGCCGCGGTGGGCGATCGTGCGGCGCTGGCGGCGGGCGTACATGCGCAGCACCGCGGTGCGCGCCCGGCGGCGATCGTCGTCGGCGAGTCCGGCGTCGCGCACCCATCTGAGCAGTTCCCTGCACTGCAGCGTGTTGGCCGCGTGCGACTGCCAGGACGGCACGTCGAGGCGGCGGGCCAGGCCGGAGATGCGCTCCAGCCGCCAGTTGCGGTGCGACAACACCTCGGGCACGTGCGCCCAGGGCCCGGCCAGCGCCAGCTTGGCGGCGAACACCTCGTCCTCGCGCAACATGTTCCTGCGCGGGATGCCGACCGCCGGTTCGCGCCGCAGCAGGCCGTAGAGCGGATCGATCAGGAACGGGCTCTCGTTGAGCAGCCTCAGCATCTCGGTGAAGCGTTCCACCGGGTCGTCGGAGCCGAGGCCCCTGCTGCCGTGGGGGCCTTCGTAGGCGGCGGTGGTGACCGTGCCGTCCGGCCGGCTGTAGGAGACCTGGTTGGTGACGAGGATGACCCGCTCGTCGGCCGCGAACGCCGCCATCGCGCGAGAGACGCACGCGGGCTGGAGCCGGTCGTCGTCGCCGATCCACCGTACGTACGCGCCGCGCGAGATCCGCGCCGCGTGCGTGAAGTTGGCGAGCAGGCCGACGTTGTGCGGATGCCGGTGGTAGACGATCCTGCGGTCGCCGGCCGCGAGGTCGCGGCAGAGCTCCTCGGTGCCGTCCGTGGAGGCGTTGTCGGAGATGACCAGCTCGATGCGCGGGTGATCCTGGGCCAGCACCGAGCCGATGACGCCTTCGAGCCGGTCGGCGCCGTTGCGCACGGGCAGGGCGATCGAGACGAGTTCAGGTTCGCGCATGTGCTCTCCATTGACGTACGAGTCGCTCCAGCGCGGCGCGCGGCACCGCGACGAGCACGAACACCAGCACCCCCGCGCCGCCCGCCACGCACAGCTCGGCCAACGGGCCGTCCACGGCCGCGGATGCCGCGGCCATGACGAGGCCGGCCGGCACGGCCGCCGCGAGCGGCCTGGCCAGCCCCGCCCCGAACAGCCGCAGCGGCACGCCGGACCGGTGCAGCGCCACCGCCAGGAGCGGCAGCGCCACCACCACGGCGATGACCGCGTGCGCCACGGCGGCGCCCTCGATGCCGCCGATCCGGGCGCCCGCCATGAGGGCGGGTACGAGCGCGACCGCCCAGGCCAGGTTCACCCACATGGGGGACCTGGTCGCGCCGGTAGCGGCCAGGACGTCGGTGATGAGCAGGGTCAGCATGCGCACGGCCATCACGATCGCCAGGAAGCGCAGCACTCCGGCCGACGGCGTCCAGCGCGCGCCGTACAGGAACTCCACGAGGGCGGGGGCGAGCGTGCCCATGGTCACCGCGACCGGCAGCACCAGCGTGGCCAGCAGCGGCACCGCCTGCCGTACGCCCGCCCGCAGCGGCTCGTCGCCCTCCTCGGCCAGGCGGGAGAAGCTGGGCAGCGCGACGTAGCGGATGGCCGTGCCGATGAGCCCGGGCACCCAGCTGGAGATGTTGTAGGCCAGCAGGTAGAAGCCGAGCAGCGCCGGTCCGAGCACGTCGCCGATGATGACGGCGTCCACGTTGAGCAGCAGCCCCTCGATGCCGAGGCCGGCGCAGAGCGGCAGCCCGAACCGCAGCAGCCGGGCGGCCACCGCGCGGTCGAAGCCGAACTCGATCCTGACCCCGGCCATGACGACCACCAGCACGCCGGTGAGCGCGGCCCCGCTGAGCTGGCCCCACGCGAAGCTGTAGGCCCCGGCGCCGTTCGCGGCCAGGGAGATGGAGACTCCGGCGTTGGCGGCGAAGCCCGCGAGGTTGGCCCAGGCCAGCCGGTCCTGCCGGAACGTGCGCATCAGCGTGGCGCTGCGGACCGCGGTCAGTCCGTAGACGAGGTTGGTGGCCATGAGGATGCGGATCGCCCAGGTGGCGTCCTCGCTGCCGGCCAGCCGGGCGTAGAACGGTGCGATGACCCAGAACAGCGCGTACAGGCCGGCGCTGGACAGGATGGCCACCACCGTGGCGGTGGGCGCGACCTCCTCCAGCCGGCCGCGCCACTGCACGGTCGCGGCGATCACCCCGGCGTCGTTGATGTAGATGACGAACTGGGTGGCCGCCAGGGCGATGGCGAACACGCCGAAGTCCTCGGGCACCAGCAGCCTGGCCAGGACCAGGCTCATCACGAACGAGCCCGCCTTCATGACGAGGTTGCCGAGCAGGCTCCAGCGCAGCCCGCGCCCCGCCTTCCTGCCGATCTCGCCGATCTCGCCGACCTCGTTCATCGGCGGGCCCCGTCGTCCGGCGGCACCCTCTCCAGCCAGATCTCCCGCCAGAACGGCACGAACTCGCGGGGGCAGCTCGCGTTGTAGACGCCCTCGCAGACGAGGTCGTCGAGGACGATGCACGGGCTCTTCATGCTGAGCATGCGGCCGGTCCTCTCGTCGAGGCAGCGCTCGACCCTGGCGCGCACGCGCGCGGTCCTGCCGCAGTAGCGGGCCATCTCCTCCTCGAAGCCCAGCCCGCGGTTGAGCAGGTCGGCGTTGAGCGTGGCGAGGATCTCCTCCTTCGAGCGGATCCTGACCAGCTCTCCCGGCTTCAGGTCCAGCTTCTCCGTCGGGGTGACCCGGCCCGCCCGTCCCTCGACGAAGCCCCAGCGCAGCCCGCGCCGAAGCCACAGGCGTCGCGGCAGGACCTTCTTGCTGAGCTCCTGGAAACGGTTGAACAGCCCGACGAGGAAGGTACGCACCACCGAGGCCACGCCGGCGTTGCCGCTGCGCACGTCGGTGACGTACTGGCCGAGGTCGCGGAACGGCAGGCAGGTCGGCGCCGCCCTGAGCAGTTCGGTGGCCTGGCAGGAGTAGTGGTCGGCGTCCTTACGGGCGCCGGCCAGCAGAAGCGGCAGCAGCGCCGGCTCGGGCTCGGGCTCGGGCGTGGCCTGCGGCTCGTCCGGGTCCACCCGTCTGAGCCAGGCCTCCTTCCAGTACAGCGAGCAGGCCGTCTGGCAACCGCCGTGCGCCTCGCCGTCGCAGCGTGCCCCGGTCAGGTGCACGGCCCGTTCCATCCGGCGCATGCCGCTGCGGCTGATCGTGTCGCACAGTTTGTGCGCGACCTTGTGCACCGTCATCCGCCGGCCGCAGAACCGCGCCATCTCCGGCATGAACGGCAGGCTCTCCAGCTCACCCCGCTCGTCCAGCGTGGCGAGGATCTCGGCCTCGCTGCGCACCTCGACGAGATCGCCCACCCGCAGGTTCACGCGCCCTCCCTCTTCAGCAGCCCCGCCGTCTCCAGCGCCTGCGCCGCTTCCGCCACCGCGCGGAAGGGCAGGCCGGACCGGTCGGCGACGTCCAGCAGGCTGTGCGCGCCGTCCGACAGGTTCAGCACCCACAACATCGCCATCTGCGCCTGTTTCGTGTCACTGCGGCCGCCGACCGATCCGTACAGGCCGCGCCGGCCGAGCTGCGGCTCGCCGTACGGACTCAGGTTCAGGTAGCGGCCGTCGCCCTCCAGCACCTCCACCGCCGACCACAGCGCCTCCAGCGTGTCGGACATGGACTCCGGCGAGACGAAGTCCAGGTCGTCGCCAGAGGTGTGGTACTCGGGGTAACCCGCGTACGGCGTCCTGGTGAGGCTGCCGACGGGCAGGTCGAAGCCGGGCGAGCAGTACTGTCGCTCGTCGTATCCGTACGGCGAGAAGTCCGTGATCGTGTGCGGCCGGTCCCGCAGCGCGTACGCCATCACCCGGTCGATGCCGGCGTCCCCGCGCCTGCTGCGCTTGTAGGTCAGCGGGCCGCGGTCGCCGGCGCAGGCCAGCGTGAGCCCGTGCCTGATCCTGGAGACGCGCTCGCGGTTGCGCGCCAGCCACGTGATGGCCCCGATCGTGCCGGGTGCGAACACGAAGCGGTACGTCAGGCGCGGCCGCTCCAGCCGGGAGGCCAGCGCGGTCGCGACGGCGAGCGCGGCGAGGTTGTCGTTGGCCAGCGACGGATGGCACGTGTGGCACGAGATGAGCACCTCGTCCGTCGTCCGCCCGCGTACGACGTGCTCGGCATACGTCAGGTGCCCGTCGGCCAGCGTCGAGTCGATCACCACCGTGTACGGCCCCTCGCCGAGGCCGTCGAGCGTGCGCCGGCTGAGGCAGAACCCCCACGTCCCGGCGTAGTAGGCGGTCCGGTAGGGGACCAGGTCGGGCTGGTCGGGCAGCGTGTGCAGGTGGGGCCGCAGCTCCGCCAGCGTCATCGTCGCCGACACGGGGACGCTGTAGCCGACGACGTGCAGGTTGGAGCGACGGAAGTCGACGACCCTCGTGCCGTCCGCGTCCATGACGTACGCGTCGCGGACGTTCCACTCCTTGGGGACCGTCCAGTCGAGCACCTGCGTGCCCGTCGGCACCTCGTGCACGTCCAGGTCGAGGTGTTCACCGAGGATGTCGAGCGTGGCGCGCACCCCGTCGCCCGTGATGGAACGGCACAGCGGGTAGAGCCGCGCCACCAGGGCGTGCATCTCCTCTCCCGTCACGGCCGCAGCTCCGCGGTGACCGTGCCGTTCGACCGCCGCGCGGCCAGCCAGGCGAGCCTGGTGAACCGCTCGCGGAAGTCGGCCTGCGTCAGCCCGTAGGTCCGGTAGGCCTCTGCCAGCTCGACCGCGCCCGCCTTCACCGTCCAGCGGGCGTGGTAACCCGGCAGCGCCTGCCTGATCCGCGTGAAGTCCACCCGGTACGAGCGCGGGTCGGCTCCGGTCTCGCCGGTGATGAGCAGCCGCGATCCCGGCACCGCCTCCACGACGTGCGCGGCGATGTCGGCCACGGTGAGGTTGTTCTGCTCGCCTCCGACGTTGAACGCCCTGGCGTGCACGGCTTCTCGCGGGGCGTCGAGCATGGCCGCGAAGGCGTCGGCGATGTCGGCCACGTGCACCAGCGGCCGCCACGGAGTGCCGTCGGACAACACCCGCACCTCTCCGGTCAGGTGGGCGTGGCCGACGAGGTTGTTGAGCACGATGTCGGCCCGCAGCCGCGGCGAGAGCCCGAACGCGGTCGCGTTGCGCAGGAACACGGGCGTGAAGCGGTCGTCGGCCAGTTCCAGCAGTTCGTCCTCGACCCGCACCTTCGACTCGGCGTACGGGGTGACGGGCCGCAGGGGGGCGTCCTCGTCGAGCAGGACGTCCCCGCCGGAGGCGCCGTACACCGAGCAGGTGGAGGCGTACAGGAAGCGGCGCACGCCGGCGTCGCGGGCCAGTTCGGCCAGGCGCACGGAGGCGTGGTGGTTGATGGCGTAGGTCAGCTCGGGCGCGAGCGCTCCGAGCGGGTCGTTGGAGAGCGCGGCCAGGTGGACGACCGCGTCGACGCCATCGAGCATGTCCGCGCGTACGTCTCGCAGGTCGGCGCGGTACCCCGGCGGGTCGGCGGGCGAGGGACCGAGCACGCAGCCGGCGAACAGCCCGGAGTCCAGGCCGGTCACGTCGTGGCCGGCCGCGGCCAGCCGCCCGGCCATGACGGTGCCGAGGTAGCCCTGGTGCCCGGTGAGCAGGACACGCATGTCGTTTCAGCCTCCAGCTAGATCGAGCGAGAGTTTGTCGAGGTAGAAGGCCTCGGCGTAGCGTGCGTGGCACTGGACGCCGCGGACCCTGGCAAGACCGAGGAACGCCTCCCTGTCGAACCAGGTGCGCCGGCGTTGCGACGGGTAGTGCTCCCACAGCAGGGCGACCTTGCGTTCGGCGAGCGCGAGGTCGAGCGGCTGGTACGCATGAGGGCGGCCGAGATCGCCGTCCCATTTGAGGATCTCGTACCCGAGCGTGAGGTGGTCGCGGAAGGCGGTGGGCACCAGCCGGGCCAGCTCTCTGTGGTCCTGGTGGGCGTCGCCGGCGTGGGGCGCGAGGATCAGGTCGGGTTCGGTGCGCAGGCGCAGCTCCTCGACCGCCGTCTTGGCCTCGTCCCAGTGGGCGGGCAGCCGTCCGTCGGGCACCTTGGCCACCGTGATCCGCAGGTCGGCGCCGGGGCAGAAGGCGGCCAGCGCCCTGCGCTCCTCGTGCTCGCGATCGGTGCCGCCGCCCGACAGCACCAGGACGTCGACCTGCACGCCGGGGTGGGAGGTGCAGACGGCGAGCAGGGTGCCGCCGGCGCCGATGGCGATGTCGTCGCAGTGCGCGGCGAGCGCGGCGATCCTGCGCAGCCCGGTGGGGATGAGCCGTTTCATGCCGTGCGCTCCCACAACGCCCATGGGCGGTCGCCGCGCGAGTAGGCGCGGTCGAGCTCCATCCGCTGGTTGACGGTGTCGGTGGGCCGCCAGTAGCCGCGGTACGGGTAGGCGAGCAGCCGTCCGCGTTTGGCCAGCTCGTTGCACCCGTCCACGAGCAGGTCACCGTTCTCGGGGATGTGGTCGAAGACCTCCTGCCGTAAGACGAAATATCCGCCGTTGACCCAGAGCGGCATCTCGGTGACCGCGGTGATCTGGTCCACCCGCCCTTCCGGGGTGATCCCGACGCAGTGGAAGGTGCCCGGCGGCGGCACGGCCATCAGCGAGCCGCCCGCGTCCGACCTGGCGAACCTGTCGATGATCTCCGGCAGCGGCGCGTCCGTGAGCACGTCCGCGTAGTTCGCCAGGAACATCTCGTCGCCGTCGAGGTGGTCGCGCACGCGGCGCAGCCGCTCGCCGATCGACGACTCGATCCCGGTGTGCACGAAGGAGACCGTCCAGTCGGAGATGTCGTTGCCCAGCAGCTCGATGTCGCCACCGCGCAGCACGAAGTCGTTGGACGCGGTCTCCTCGTACGTCAGGAAGAAGCTCTTGATGTGCTCGGCGCCGTAGCCCAGGCAGAGCACGAACTCCTTGTGACCGAAGTGCGCGTAGTAACGCATGACGTGCCAGAGCAGCGGCCTCGGGCCGACGAGCTGCATGGGCTTGGGCACGTCGCCCGGCGCCCCGGTGCGCATGCGGGTGCCGTATCCGCCGCAGAAGAGGACGACCTTCACACGACCTCCAACGTGGGGATGGGGAAGACCAGCCGGCCACCCCAGTCATGGACGTACGACAGTTGCTCGACCAGTTCCTCGCGCAGGTTCCACGGCAGGACGAGCACGTAGTCCGGCCGGTCGGCGGCGATCCGGTCGGTCGGGAGGATCGGGATGCGGGCGCCGGGCGTGAACCTGCCGTGCTTGTACGGGTTGCGATCCACCGTGTACGCGAGCAGGTCCGGCCGTACGCCGCAGTGGTTGAGCAGCGTGTTGCCCTTGCCGGGGGCGCCGTACCCCACCACGGTCCGGCCCGACTCGGCGGCGTCGACGAGGAAGCGCAGCAGGTTGCGCCGGACCCTGGCCACCCGCCCCGCGAACTCGGCGTAGCCCGAGATCTCGTGCAGCCCGGCCGCCTTCTCCAGGGCCAGGACGTCGGCCACGCGCGGCGACGGCGCGACCCCGCACTCCGCCGGCCTGGCCCACAGGCGGACGGAGCCGCCGTGGGTCTCCAGCAACTCGACGTCCACGACCGTGAGGCCGCCGCTCGCCAGCGCCCGCTGCGCCGACGCGACGGTGTAGTACTGGAAGTGCTCGTGGTAGATCGTGTCGTACTGGTTGCGCTCGATCAGCGTGAGCAGGTGCTGCACCTCGACGGAGACCAGGCCGTCCTCGGCGACCAGCGTGCGCAGCCCCTCGGTGAAGCCGATCACGTCGGGGATGTGCGCGTAGACGTTGTTGGCCACGACGAGGTCCGCGCGCCCGTGCTCCCGCACGACCTCCCGCGCGCTCTCCGGCGTGAGGAACGCCGTCACCGTCGGCACGCCGCGTGCCCTGGCCGCCGCGCCCACGTTCACCGACGGTTCGACGCCGAGGCAGCGCACCCCCCGCTCGACCACGTGGCGCAGCAGGTAGCCGTCGTTGCTGGCCACCTCCACCACGAAGGAGTCCGGCGCGAGGTCGAGCCCTGCCACGAAGGCCCTGGCGTGCTCCACCCACGAGGTGGAGTAGGAGGAGAAGTAGGCGTAGTCGGTGAAGGTTTCCTCAGGGGAGATCAGCGGCGGGATCTGCGCCAGCCAGCACGACGTGCACACGCGCAGATGCAGCGGATAGGTGACCTCCGGCTCGTCGAGCTGACCGGCGGTGAGGACGCGCTCGCAGGGAGGCGTCGCCCCCAGGTCCACGACCCCGGTCATGTCGGTGGAGCCGCATAAACGGCAGGGTGTCATTCGCACGCTCCGATGGCATATTTCTCGTTGGTACTGTTCGGGCCATGGATCCCCTCGGCATCGACGGGGCGTGGGTGCACACGCCGCGCGTCCACACCGACCCCCGTGGCTCGTTCCTCGAGGCGTTCCGCGCGGCCGACCTGCCGCGGCGCTTCGACGTCGCCCAGGTGAACTGCTCGGTCTCCGGCCGCGGGGTGCTGCGGGGTGTGCACTTCGCCGACGTGCCGCCCGGCCAGGCGAAGTACGTGATGTGCGTGTCCGGCAGCGTCCTCGACGTGGTCGTCGACCTGCGGACCGGATCGCCCACGTTCGGCCGCTGGGAGGCGTGCACGCTCGACGACCGCGCGCGCCACGGCCTGCTGATCGCCGAAGGACTCGGGCACGCGTTCATGGCGCTGAGCGAGCAGGCCACGGTGGTCTACCTGTGCTCGCAGCCGTACGCGCCCGACCGCGAGCACGGGGTCCACCCGCTCGACCCGGCGCTCGCCATCGCCTGGCCGGCCGGCGTCGAGCCGGTGCTGTCGGACAAGGACGCCGAGGCCCCCTCGCTCGACGAGGCGCTCGCGGGCGGGCTGCTGCCGGATCATCGCGCGTGCCGGGAGTTCTACGCCACGTTGCATTGAGGCCCCGCCTTCGCGGCGATGACCGGCCAGGCCGCGTGCAGCGCCGCCCGCCAGTGGCGCAGCGGCTCGGCTTTCGTGCAGGCGAGCACGCTGCTGGCCGGGCGCCGCGCGGGCCGGGGCCAGGCGGCGCTGGTGACCGGCCGCACCCGCCCGGGGTCCGCGCCGAGCAGCGTGAAGACCTCTTTGGCCAGGCCGTACCAGGTCGTCTCGCCCGAGCAGACGCCGTGGTAGACGCCCGGCGCCAGGTCCGACCGGGCCAGCCGGACGAGGAAGCCGGCCAGGTCGGCGGTCCACGTCGGCTGCCCGCGCTGGTCGTCGACCACGTCCACGAACGGGCGCTCGCCGGCCAGCCTGATCATGGTCCGGACGAAGTCGGCGCCGGTCGCGCCGTACAACCACGCGGTCCGTACGACGTAGTGGCCGTGCTCCAGCGCCGCGCGCTCCCCCGCCAGCTTCGTCCGCCCGTAGGCGTTGACCGGCCCGGTGGGCGCGTCCTCCCGGTACGGCACCGCGCTCGTGCCGTCGAAGACGTAGTCGGTCGAGACGTGCACCAGCCGCGCCCCGGTCAGGTCGCACGCCTCGGCCAGCCAGCGCACCGCGTGCCCGTTGATCGCCAGCGCCTCCGCCTCACGCGACTCGGCCTCGTCCACGGCGGTCCAGGCGGCGCAGTTGATCACCACTCGGGGCCGGTAGGCGCGCACGAAGTCGCGTACCGCGCGCCGGTCGCGCAGGTCGAGCTCGCTGCGGGCGAGCGCGAGCACCGGGTCGCCGGTCAGCGCCGTACGGTCGAGCACGTCGGTGGCGAGCATGCCGCCCGCGCCCGTGATGAGCCATCTCATGGCGCCTCCTGTCAGGCCGTCCACCAGCCGCGGTGTTCGGCGTACCAGCGCACGGTGTCCTTCAGCCCCTGCTCGAACGTGATCTCCGGCCGGTAGCCCAGGGCGCGCAGCTTCGTGTCGTCGAGCGAGTACCGGCGGTCGTGGCCCTTGCGGTCCTCGACGTACTCGACCAGGTCCCAGCCCCGGCCGCAGGCCTCCAGCAGGCGGCCGGTCAGTTCGAGGTTGCTCAGCTCGGCCGTGCCCGCGATGTGGTAGACCTCGCCGCGCCGGCCCTTCTCCATCACGAGCCGGATGCCGGCGCAGTGGTCCTGGACGTGGATCCAGTCGCGTACGTTGCCGCCGTCGCCGTAGAGCGGGACGGTCGCGCCGCGCAGCAGCCGCGTGACGAACAGCGGGATGATCTTCTCGGGATACTGGCGGGGGCCGTAGTTGTTGCCGCAGCGGGTGATGGAGACGTCCAGCCCGTACGTGGTCGCGTAGGACAGGGCGATCAGGTCGGCGCTCGCCTTGGAGGCCGCGTACGGCGAACGCGGCACCGGCGGGGCGTCCTCCGTCCAGGAGCCCGACTCGATCGTGCCGTACACCTCGTCGGTCGACACCTGCACCACCTTCGCCACCCCGGCCTCCAGGCAGGCCTGCAGCAGCGTCTGCGTGCCCAGCACGTTGGTGCGCACGAACTCGGCCGCCTCCACGATCGACCGGTCCACGTGGGACTCGGCCGCGAAGTTGACCACCACGTCGTGGCCGGGCACGACCTCGGACAGCAGGCGGGCGTCGCACACGTCTCCGTGCACGAACGTGTGCCGCGCCCCGTCGAGGTTGGCCCGGCTTCCCGCGTACGTGAGCTTGTCCAGCACCGTCACGTCCGCGGCGCCGAGGCCGTGCACGAAGTGGGAGCCGATGAAGCCCGCGCCTCCCGTCACCAGAATTCTCATCCGTGGATCTGCACCTTGCTGTGATCGCCCAGCACGAGGCGGTGGGCTCGGGGTGTGTGGGGCGCGGGGGTGACCTCGACGTCGTGGCCGATCAGCGACCACTCGATCCGGCCCACCCCGGCGATGGAGGCCCGGGGCAGCACGATCGAGTATTCGATCTCGCTGCCGCTGACCGTGCACGACGCGCCGATGGAGGTGAACGGGCCGACGTAGCTGTCGCGGATGCGTGCGCCGGCGCCGATGATCACGGGGCCCACCACCCGCGAGCGTTCGACGACCGCGCCCGGCTCGACCACGACCCGGCCCACGAGGTCGCTGGCCGCGTCCACGTGACCACTCACCCGCGGCTCCACCGACTCCAGGACCAGCCGGTTGACCTCCAGCATGTCGCTCACGTTGCCGGTGTCCTTCCAGTAGCCGGTGATCACGGAGGACTCGACGCGCAGCCCCGCCTCGATCAGCCACTGGATGGCGTCGGTGATCTCCAGCTCGCCCCGCCACGACGGCTTCAGCTCCGCGACCGCCGCGTGCACGGCCGGGCTGAACAGGTAGACGCCGACCAGCGCGAGGTCGCTCTTCGGCCGCGCGGGTTTCTCCTCCAGGCCGACGACCCGTCCCGAGGCGTCCAGCTCGGCCACGCCGAACTGGCGCGGGTCGGCGACCTCGGTGAGCATGATCTGGGCGGCGGGCCGCTCCCGCGTGAACCGGGCCACCAGGTCGGTGATGCCGCCCACGATGAAGTTGTCGCCGAGGTACATGACGAAGTCGTCGTCGCCGAGGAACTCGCGGGCGATGAGCACGCCGTGGGCGAGCCCGAGCGGCGCCTCCTGCCGCAGGTACGTCACCTGCAGCCCGAACGCCGAGCCGTCGCCCACGGCCGCCTCGATCTCGGCCTGGGTGTCGCCGACCACCATGCCGAGCTCGGTGATCCCCGCCGCCGCGATCGCCTCCAGCCCGTAGAACAGGACCGGTTTGCCGGCGACGGGCACGAGTTGCTTGGCCGAGGTGTGCGTGATGGGCCGCAGCCGTGTGCCCGACCCTCCGGCGAGCACGAGTGCTTTCACTGCTAGTAAGCCCCTTCTCCACGGGTGACGACCGACCAGGTCTTCCAGAGGATCTGGAGGTCGAGGATGAGCGACCAATTCTCCACATAGCGCAGGTCGAGGCGTACGGACTCCTCCCACGTCAGGTCGGAGCGGCCGCTGACCTGCCAGAGCCCGGTCATGCCCGGCTTGACGACCAGGCGGCGGCGGACGTCGGCGCCGTACTTGCCCACCTCTTCGGGCAGCGGCGGGCGCGGGCCGACGAGGGACATCTCGCCGCGGATGACGTTGAGCAGCTGGGGCAGCTCGTCCAGCGAGTATTTACGCAGGAAGGCGCCTACGCGGGTGATCCTTGGATCGTTCCTAATCTTGAACAGCACCCCGTCGAACTCGTTCGCGTCGAGAAGGGCACGTTTGCGTTGCTCCGCATCAACCACCATCGTACGAAATTTCACGACGCGGAATTCTTTGCCGCCTTTGCCCACTCTGACCTGGAAGAAGAGCGCGGGCCCCGGGCTCGTCAGCCGGATCACCAGCGCGATCACCAGCAGCGGCAGGGCGAGCAGCAGCAGCGCGGTCCCCGCCACGAGCCGGTCGAACACGGTCTTGACGAGCTGCCGCGTGCCGTCGAACTCCGGATGCTCCACGTGCAGCAGCGGCATCCCCGCCACCGGCCTGATGCTGATGCGCGGCCCCGCCACGTCGAGCAGCGCGGGCGCGACGAACAGGTCGGTACGCGCGGTCTCCAGGCTCCAGGCCAGCCGGCGCAGCGCCGCCCCGTCCAGTTCCGGGCAGGCCAGCACGGCCACGGCGTCGGCCTTCTCCCGCTCCACCACGTTCGCCACGTCGCCGAACGACCCGAGCACGGGGACGCCGTCCAGGTCGACGTCCATGCCGCCCTCCGGGAGGCAGGCGCCCACCACCTGCATCCCGTGGTAGGGCTGGCGCCTGAACTGCATCACCAGGTCGAGGATCGACTCCCGATGCCCCACCGCGACCACCTGGCGCATGTAGTCGCCCACCGCTCTCCTCCGGTGAAGACGTTTGCGCATGCGATAACGGAAATAGAGGGTGGCGAGCAGCGCCAGCGGCAACATCGCCATGACGAAACTGCGGGCGATCGTGGTCTGCGTGGCGTAGGCCATGATGGCGACCGTGGCCATCAGCCCGGCGCCGCCGTTGAAGACCGCCTTGAACTCCTCGGTGCCCTCACCGTTGGCGCGCTGGCGGTAGGCGCCGCCCATCATGAGCGCGACCGGCCAGGCGACCACGAGGCCGAATCCCAGCAGATATTCGGCCGGCGGTATGTACACGCCGGCGCCGAGCCGGACACCCAGCACGCAGACGCACGCGAGCAGCACGCACACCACATCGCCGGACAACAGGAGCCGCAGGTACGCCCGCGTCCAGATGCTGGACGCGCGGCGCGGCACGGCCTCGAGGAGCACGACAGCGGACTCCCCAGTCCCCACCCTCATAGCACCACCCGATACTCGATGCACCGTTCCCTTGCACCACATGGGTTCGACAAGTCCCACGAACATTCAAGGGCGGCGGCCCCCACTAAAGATTAAAGATCAATTCGATAAGGGGGAATAACGGCTTATGTCCACAATCGGACGATTGTCGAGCAGCTCGAGGGCTTGACGGAACGGTCCAGGAGTGGCAGCGCTGATGAAGTGTGAACGACATTTCAGGAAATGTCGGCGAGCTGTACGGGGTCAGTCGTACTCCAGGTCCGGCAGCGCGGACGGCGGGTCCGGGCTGCGCCACACGACCACCACCCCGTCGCGCGTGGAGTCGGCGGCCAGGGTCAGCCGGTCGAGGTCGAAGTCCGGCAGGTAGCGCAGGCGGGCGAGAAAGGTGGCGTCCGTGGCCGAACGCGGCACGACGCAACCCTCGCCGTCGCGGTCGAGCAGGATGTAGAGGACGTCCTCGCCGGCTTCCGTGACGACACGGACCTCGACGACGTCCTCCCAGGCGAGGGCCTCGACGCTCCCGTCAGCGTAGTGACGGGTGACGCCCTCTTCCGTGACGTACACGTAGGAGTCCGGCATCGGATTGCCGTGCATGGGCGCGATTCTTGCGAGTTCAAGGGTGCTCCCGCAAGAGTTCGTACGCAATGGGGGTCCTGCCGGCACGCTTTCTGAGTCGTCGGCGGGCGTCTCGGCGGCGGCTCAGTGGTGACCGTCGCCCCACGAGTGGCTGAGATGCGCCGCCACCGCGGCACGCGCCGCGTCGGCCGGACCCTCGGCGATCGCGTCGAGCAGGTCGCGGTGCTCGCGCACCAGCACCTCCCGATCCTCGTAGACCTCGCGCAACCGGACCAGGCCGAGCCTCGTCTCCGCGGCCAGGGCGCCGTAGAGGCGTTCGAGCCGCGGGCTCCCGACCGCCTCGATCAGCGCCTGGTGCAGCGCCATGTGCTCGGCCACGCTCTCCGACCACGGCGCGGCGGCCGGGAGGCCGGCCATCCGCCGCAGGGCCGCGTCGGCCTCCGGCACCCGCCGCCCGGCCACCGCCTGGGCCATCAGGTCCTCCAGCGGGCGCCGGACGTACATGAGGTCGTCGAGGTCGGAAAGCGTCACTTCGGGGACGTAGGCGCTGCGGTTGCGCTCGCGCCTGAGCAGGCCCTCGTGCACCAGCGTCGCCAGCGCCTCACGCACGGTCGGCCTGGCCACGCCGTACGACGCGGCGAGTTCCTGCTCGGGCAGCGAGGTGCCGGGCGCGATCTCGCCGGAGAGCACCCTGCTGCGCAGGGCGTCGGCGAGCGCGCCCACGGTCGAGACGGGTCTGAGCGGCAACGTCACGGCTGCGACTCTAACGCCCTTTCCGGCTTCCGTTCCGGTACGGCCACCACGACGAGGCTCAGGGCCAGCAGGACCAGCCCCGCGACCGACACCGGGGCCAGCCGCTCGCCCAGCACGACCAGGCCGAGCAGCGCCGCGACGGCCGGCTCGGCCAGCGCCAGCGTGGCGGCCGTGGCCACGGGGGTGCTGCGCAGGCCCCGGCCGTACAGGAAGTAGGACAGGGCGGTGGTGCCGAGACCGAGGTAGAGCACGGCGGCCAGCCCGCGCGGCTCCCCCAGCCAGGCGACCCCGTTCGCCGACAGGATCGGCAGCATGATCACCGCCGACCCGCCGAACATCACCCCCATCACGGCGTCCGGCCTGACCCCCCGGCCGATCTCCCTGGCCGCCATGACGGCGTAGAAGGCGTACAGCAGCCCGCCCAGCAGCGCGAGCAGCACCCCCGGCACCACC
>NZ_SMLD01000100.1:0-36055 GCF_004352805.1 Nonomuraea mesophila | reverse complement strand
CGTAGTCGTGATACATCACACCCGCGAACACACCCGTCCGGCTCCCCCGCAACCCCACCGGACTGATCCCCGCCCGCTCAATCGCCTCCCAGGAGGCCTCCAGCAACAACCGCTGCTGCGGATCCATCGCCAGCGCCTCACGCGGCGAAATCCCGAAGAACCCCGGATCGAACTCCGCCGCGTCATACAGGAACCCGCCCTGACGGGTGTAGGTCTTTCCTGGCGTGCCGGGCTCCGGCCCGTACACTCCTTCGACGTCCCAGCCGCGGTCGGTGGGGAAGTCGCCGATGGCGTCCTGAGCCTGGGCGACCAGGGCCCACAGGTCCTCCGGAGAGAGCACGCCGCCGGGATAGCGGCAGGCCATGCCCACGATCGCGATCGGCTCGTCGGCCGCCTTGGTCGCCGCCACGACGGTCTGCGCCGTCTGTGCGCCGAACAGTTCGTCCGCCAGGAACTCCGCCACCGCCTCGGCGGTCGGGTAGTCGAAGATGAGCGTGGCCGGAAGCGGCTGCCCGGTGGCGGCGGTGAGCTGGTTGCGGAACTCGACGGCCGTCAGGCTGTCGAAGCCGAGCTCCTGGAACTGGCGCTGCCGGTCGATGGCCGACCCGTCCGCGAAGCCGAGAACCGTGGCCGCGGTGCCGCGTACCAGGTCGGAGAGCGCCGACAGGCGTTCCGCGGGGCTCAGCGCGGCCAGGCGCTGCGCGAGCCCGCCGGACGAACCGGCGCGGCGCACCGCGGAGCGGCTGCCGGTCCGGGTCTGGACGAACCGCGCGGGGATCAGCACCGCCTGGTCCGACGACACGGCGGTGTCGAAGAGCGCCAGCCCGTCGTCGACGGACAGCGGCCTCACTCCCGCGCGCTCCATGCGGCGCAGATCGGTTTCGTCCAGCTCGCCCGCCATGCCGCCGGTCGCCCACAGTCCCCAGGCCAGCGAGGTGCCCGGCAGGCCGTGCACTCTGCGATGGTGCGCGAGGGCGTCCAGGTACGTGTTGGCCGCGGCGTAGTTGGCCTGGCCCGCGCTGCCCAGCACTCCGGCCAGCGAGGAGAACACCACGAACGCCCGCAGGTCACGGTGCCGGGTGAGCTCGTGCAGGTGCCAGGCTGCGTCGGCCTTGGGCCTGAGTACGGCGTCCAGGCGTGCCGGAGTGAGGGAGGCGATGACGCCGTCGTCCAGGACGCCGGCCGTGTGCACCACACCCGCCAGCTCGTCCACGCCTTCGAGCAGGGTGGCGAGGGCGTCGCGGTCGGCCACGTCACAGGCGGCCACAGTGACCTCGGCGCCCAGCTCCGACAGCTCCGCCACCATGTCGGCCACACCGGGCGCCTCCGGCCCGCGCCGGCTGACCAGCAGCAGGTTCGCGACCTCGTGCTCCGTGACCAGGTGACGCGCCACCAGCGCGCCCAGCCCGCCCGTGCCGCCGGTGACCAGCACCGTGCCCTCGGGCCCGAACACCGGCCCGCCATCGCCCAGATCCGTCGCCCGGCTCATCCGCGGCACCAGCACCCGACCGTCGCGGACGGCCAGCTGGGACTCGCCGGTCGCCAGCGCCCGGCCGACCGTCTCGGCGTCCAGATCCTCGGTGTCGGCGTCCAGCAGCACGAGGCGGCCGGGCTGCTCCGACTGCGCGGCCCGCACGAGGCCCCACACAGGTGCCAGGCCCAGGTCCACGTCCTCGTCCGCGTTCACGGCCACCGCTCCCCGGGTGACGATGACCAGCCGCGACGACGCGAACCGTTCGTCGGCCAGCCAGTCCTGCACCAGGGCGAGGGCCGCGTGGGTCGTGGCGTGCAGGTCCCCGCCCGCGCAGCGGGTCAGGACCGGGACGTCCGCCGGGTCGAGGGAGGCCAGGTCCGGGTGGACCTCCGCCCCCGTACCCAGGTCGTCGGTCCCGAGCACGAGCCACCGGGGAGCGTCCTGCTCGGAAGCGGCCGGGGCCGCGCTCCACTCCAGCCGGTGCAGCAGGCCCTGGCTTTCCGACGCGCTCAGCTCGGCGGTCGACACGGGCCTCAGGGTGAGCGCGCCGATCTCGGCCACCGGAAGGCCGCTGTCGTCGGTGATGCTCAACACGATGCTGGTGTCGGAGGAGCCGCGGGTGACCTTGACCCGCAGACCCGTCGCCCCGGCCGCGTGCAACTCCACGCCGCTCCAGGCGAACGGCAGATACGGCCTGCCCTCCGCCCTGGGGACCAGGTTGCCCAGCGCGGCGGCATGCAGGGACGCGTCCAGCAACGCCGGATGCAACCCGAACCGGCCCGCCTCCCCATGCCCCTGCTCGGGCAGAGCGATCTCGGCGAACACCGCATCCTCATGCTGCCAGGCCGCCACCAGCCCCTGGAACAAGGGCCCGTAGTCCAGGCCTGACATGGCCAGGTCGTCGTACAGGTGCTCGACGTCCACCGGGCTGGCACCGGCCGGCGGCCACTGCGCCGGCCCGGCAGGCGGCTCCTCGGACTGGCCGACCAGGACGCCCTGCGCGTGCTGGATCCACTCCCCCGCGTTGGCGTTTCGGGAGTGGATGCTCACCTGGCGGTCACCCGACTCGTCGCACGGCCCGGCCACCAGCTGGACGTGTACGCCGCCGTCGGCCGGCACGAGAAGGGGCGCCTGGAGGGTCAGCTCCCGTACGTGCGGGCTGTCCAGCTCCTGGCCGACGCGGAGCGCCAGCTCCACCAGCGCCGCCCCTGGCACCACCACCCGGCCGTTGACCTGGTGATCGGCCAGCCACGGCTGCCCGGCCAGCGACAACCTGCCGGTGAAGGTGTGGGTGTCGGAGTCGGGCGCGGAAATCGCCGCACGAAGCACGGGGTGGTCGATGGCGCCGAGCCCGGCGGCATCTACATCACCGGAGTCAGCGGTGACGGGCACCCAGAACCGCTCGTGCTGGAAGGCATACGTGGGCAGATCGACGAGCCGGCCGGGGGTCAGCACCTTCGTCCAGTCCACGGCGATGCCCTGGACGTGCAGCCCACCCAGCGCCTCGATCAGCGCCCGGGTCTCGTCACGGTCCTTGCGCACGGCCGGGACGAACACCGCATCCTCAACACTCTGCTGCGCCAGCCCGGTCAGCACCCCATCCGGGCCGACCTCCAAGAAGTGCGTCGCCTCAGCAGCCCTCACCCCATCCGCGAACCGCACCGCCCCACGCACATGCTCAACCCAATAGGCAGGGTCGGTCAGCTGACCCGCCTCAGCCAGACGACCGGTCACATTCGAAACGATCGCCAGACTCGGCTCCTGGAAGGCGATCCCGTCAATCGCCTGCGCGAACTCCGCCAGCATCGGCTCCATCAACGGCGAATGGAAAGCATGCGACACCCGCAACCGCCGAGTACGCACCTGGGCCTGAGCCTCGATCTCCGCGACCGCCGCCTCATCACCCGACACCACCACCGCAGCCGGACCGTTCACCGCCGCGATCCCCACCCGGTCCTCACGGCCTTGCAGGAGCGGCAGGACGTCGGCCTCCGGAGCCGCGACCGCCAGCATCGCCCCACCAGAGGGAAGTGCCTGCATCAACCGGGCACGGGCCGCGACCAGCGTGCAGGCGTCCTCCAGCGAGAACACCCCAGCCACATGAGCGGCGGCGATCTCCCCGATCGAATGCCCGACCAGCACATCGGCCCGCACACCCAACGACTCCAGCAACCGATACAGCGCGACCTCGAAAGCGAACAACGCCGGCTGGGTCATCCCCGTCTCGTTCAGCACCCCCTCGGGATCGGCGAAGAGCACTTCACGTACGGGATGCGGCAGCAACGGGTCGAACACCCGGCAGATCTCGTCCAGCGCCTCGGCGAACACCGGGAAGTGCTCAGCCAGCACCGACCCCATGCCGACCCGCTGACTGCCCTGACCGGCGAACAACAACGCCAGCTTCCCACCGGAACCACCTCCGGAAATCGCTCCGGACGCGTCCTCCTCGGCCAGCGCCCGCAGGCCTGCCACCAGTTCGTCCCGATCGGCACCCACGACCACCGCGCGCTGTTCCAGCACCGCCCGGCCCGTCGCCAGCGACCACGCCGCATCCGACACCGCCACCGACGGCTCCGACTCCAGCCACGACGCCAGCCGACCGGCCTGCGCCCCCAACGCCCGCTCATCCTTCGCCGACACCAGCAACGGCACCACCGGCGCCTGCTCCACCGGCTCCGGCTCCGGCTCCACCACCGGACCCTGCTCGATGATCACGTGAGCGTTCGTGCCGCTGATCCCGAACGACGACACCGCCGCCCGCCGGGCATGCCCGTTCTCCTGCCACGGCCGCGCCTCGGTCAGCAACTGCACCGCACCCGCCGACCAGTCCACATGCGGCGACGGCTCATCAGCATGCAACGTCCGCGGCAGCACACCGTTGCGCAGCGCCATGACCATCTTGATCACACCGCCCACACCGGCTGCGGCCTGCGTGTGGCCGATGTTCGACTTCACCGAGCCGAGCCAGAGCGGCTGCTCCCGGTCCTGCCCGTACGTCGCGATGAGCGCCTGGGCCTCGATCGGGTCACCGAGCTTCGTACCGGTGCCGTGCGCTTCGACCGCGTCCACCTCGGCCGGCGACAGACCCGCGTTCGCCAGCGCCTGCCGGATCACCCGCTGCTGCGAGGGGCCGTTGGGGGCGGTCAGGCCGTTGCTGGCGCCGTCCTGGTTGATCGCGCTGCCACGCACCACGGCGAGGACCTGGTGGCCGTTGCGTTCAGCGTCCGACAGCCGCTCCACCAGGAGCATGCCGACACCCTCGCCCCAGCCGGTGCCGTCCGCGTCGGCCGAGAACGCCTTGCACCGGCCGTCCGGGGACAGGCCGCGCTGACGGGAGAACTCGACGAAGGTGCTGGGGGTGGCCATCACGGTGACGCCGCCGGCCAGGGCCAGGTCGCATTCGCCCGACCGCAACGCCTGGATCGCCAGGTGCAGGGCCACCAGCGAGGAGGAGCAGGCCGTGTCGACCGTGACGGCGGGACCTTCGAGTCCGAGACTGTAGGACACCCGCCCGGAGGCGATGCTGCCGGAACTGCCGGTGCCGATGAGCCCTTCGAGCTCGCCCGGCACAGCCGACAGCTGGGGCGCGTAGTCGTGGTACATGACGCCGGCGAACACGCCGGTCCTGCTGCCGCGCAGCCGGGTCGGGCTGATCCCGGCACGTTCGATGGCCTCCCACGACGTCTCCAGCAGCAGCCGCTGCTGCGGGTCCATGGCGAGCGCCTCGCGCGGCGAGATCTCGAAGAAGCCCGGGTCGAACTGGGCGGCGTCGTACAGGAACCCGCCGTGGCGCGCGTACGAGGTGCCCCGGCTGTCGGGGTCGGGGTTGTAGAGCTTGTCCAGGTCCCAGCCACGGTCGGCGGGGAACTCGCCCACCCCGTCACGGGCCTGCGCCACCAGCTCCCACAGGTCCTCCGGAGACAGCACCCCACCCGGGTACCGGCACGCCATGCCCACGATCGCGATCGGCTCGTCGACCGCCACGGGAGCGGCCACCACGGCCTGCGCCGTCTGCCCGCCGGCCAGCTCGTCCGCCAGGTACTCCGCCACGGCCTCGGCCGTCGGGCAGTCGAAGATGAGGGTCGCCGGGAGGCGCAGCCCGGTGGCCGCGTTCAGCTGGTTGCGGAACTCGACGGCCGTCAGGGAGTCGAAGCCGAGCTCCTGGAATCGTCTGGCCGGCTCGACCGCCTCCGCGCCGTCGAAGCCGAGCACGGTCGCCGCGTGGGTGCGTACCAGGTGGAGGAGGTCGGTCGGGTTCGTACCGACGGTGCTCGACCTGCGCGTGGGTACGCGGACCAGGCCGTGCAGGAGCGCGGGCAGCGTACCCGCCTGGGCCTGCGACTGCAGCGCCGGCATGCTGAGCACGGCCGGGACCAGGACGGGGTGTTCCGTGCGGACCGCGACGTCGAACAGGGCGAGCCCGTCGGCGATGGGCATCGGCATGATGCCGCCGCGTTCGAGGCGGCGCAGGTCGGTTTCGTCCAGCTCGCCCGCCATGCCGCCGGTCGCCCACAGTCCCCAGGCCAGCGAGGTGGCCGGAAGGCCCTGGGCCCGCCGCAGCTCCGCGAGGGCGTCCAGCGACGTGTTGGCCGCGGCGTAGTTGCCCTGGCCCGCGCTGCCCAGCACCCCGGAGAGGGAGGAGAACACCACGAACGCGCTCATGTCGCGGTGCTCGGTGAGCTCGTGCAGGTGCCAGGCGGCCTCGGTCTTGGGCTTGAGTACGGTGTCCAGGCGTTCGGGGGTGAGGGAGGCGATGACGCCGTCGTCCAGGACGCCGGCCGTGTGCACCACGCCCGCCAGCTCGTCCACGCCTTCGAGCAGGGTGGCGAGGGCGTCGCGGTCGGCCACGTCGCAGGCCGCGACGTCCACCGAGGCGCCCAGTTCGGACAGCTCGGCGACCAGCTCGGCCGCACCCGGAGCCTCGGGTCCGCGCCGGCTGACCAGCAGCAGGTTCCTGACGTCGTGCTCGGTGACCAGGTGGCGGGCGACCAGCGCGCCCAGGCCGCCCGTTCCGCCGGTGACCAGCACCGTGCCCTCGGGCCCGAACACCGGCTCGCCATCGCTCAGATCCGTCACCCGGCTCATCCGCGGCACCAGCAGCCGACCGTCACGGACGGCCAGCTGGGACTCGCCGGTCGTCAACGCCTCGGCGGCCACGTCCGCGGGGTCGGTCTCCGCGTCCAGGTCCAGGAGCACGAACCGGTCCGGCTGCTCGGCCTGCGCGGCCCGTACCAGGCCCCATGCCGCCGCCTGCGCCGGGTTCGGGACCTCGTCCTGCACCACCGCGAAGGCACCGCGCGTGACGACGACCAGCCGCGCCCCCGGCTCGTCGGCGGCGCCGAACTCCTGGAGAGCGGCCAGCACGCCGTGCGTGGCCTGCCTGATCGCTGCGGGAGCCGGCGCCTCGGACACCGCCACCTCGAAGATCTCGTACGGCGGCTCGGGCTGTGCCGTGCGTCCGGCGGGACGCACCCAGCCGATCGTGAACAAGCCGTCGTGACGAGCCGTCCCCTGGTCGGCGGAGCTCGGGCGGAGCGTCACCGACCCGACCTCCATGACGGGCGTCCCGGCCGTGTCCGCCATGGCCAGGGAGACCACGCCGTCGTTGCCCGTGGGCGCGATCCTGACCCGCACGGTCGTCGCGTGGTCGGCGAGCAGCGCCACCTGGTTCCACGAGAACGGAACGTACGGCCGTCCCGGCTCGGCCTGCGGCAGCAGACCGGCCATGGGGATGGCGTGGAGGGAGGCGTCCAGGAGCGCCGGGTGCAGCCCGAAACGCCGGGCGTCCGCCTGGGCCGTCTCCGGCAGGGCGATCTCGGCGTAGACGGCGCCGTCCCGCTGCCAGACGGCCTTGAGGCACTGGAAGGTCTCGCCGTACTCCATGCCGGTCGCGGCCAGGTCCTCGTAGACGCCGTCGGTGTCGACGGGCCGGGCGCCGGGCGGCGGCCACTGCGCGAGGTCGAAGCCCGGCGCGGGGGCGTCCCCCGTGAGCACGCCCTGGGCGTTCTGCCTCCAGTCGGCGCTCTCCTCGGGCCTGGAGTAGATGGTCACCTGGCGGCGGCCCGATGCGTCCGGCTCGGCCACCACCACCTGGAGCTGCAGGCTTCCCCGTTCCGGCAGGACCATCGGCGCCTGGAGGGTCAGCTCGTCGAGCACCGGGCAGCCGGTCTCGTCACCGGCCCGTACGGCGAGCTCCACCTGCGCGGTCCCCGGCACGATCACCTGACCGGCCACCACGTGATCGGCCAGCCATGGCTGCTCGGCCGGCGACAGGCGGCCGATGAGCGTCAGGGTGCCGGTGCCGGGGGCGGGCACGGTGGCGGTCAGCAGCGGGTGGTCCACGGCCGCCAGCCCACCGCCCGAGGCGACGTCACCGGTGGCGTAGCCGGAGTCGAGCCAGTAGCGGCGGCGCTGGAAGGCGTAGGTGGGCAGGTCGACGAACCGGGTGGGGACGTCGGCGAAGTAGGCGTCCCAGTCCACGGTGACGCCCTGGACGTGCAGCCGGCCCAGCGCCTCGATCAGCGCGCGGGTCTCGTCACGGTCCTTGCGCACGGCCGGGACGAACACCGCATCCTCAACACTCTGCTGCGCCAGCCCGGTCAGCACCCCATCCGGGCCGACCTCCAAGAAGTGCGTCGCCTCAGCAGCCCTCACCCCATCCGCGAACCGCACCGCCCCACGCACATGCTCAACCCAATAGGCAGGGTCGGTCAGCTGACCCGCCTCAGCCAGACGACCCGTCACATTCGAAACGATCGCCAGACTCGGCTCCTGGAAGGCGATCCCGCTGATCGCCTGCGCGAACTCGGCCAGCATCGGCTCCATCAACGGCGAATGGAAAGCATGCGACACCCGCAACCGCCGAGTACGCACCTGGGCCTGAGCCTCGATCTCCGCGATCGTGGTCTCGTCACCCGACACCACCACCGCAACCGGACCGTTGACCGCCGCGATCCCGACCCGATCCTCACGACCGGCCAGAAGCCCAAGCACCTCGGCCTCCGCAGCGGCCACCGCCAGCATCGCCCCACCGGAAGGAAGCGCCTGCATCAGGCGGGCACGAGCCGCCACCAGCGTGCAGGCGTCCTCCAGCGAGAACACCCCAGCCACATGAGCAGCCGCGATCTCCCCGATCGAATGCCCGACCAGCACATCGGCCCGCACACCCAACGACTCCAGCAACCGATACAGCGCCACCTCGAAAGCGAACAACGCCGGCTGGGTCATCCCCGTCTCATTCAGCACCCCCTCGGGATCACTGAACATCACCTCACGCAACGGATGCGGCAACAACGGCTCGAACCGGGCACAGATCTCATCCAACGCCTCGGCGAACACCGGGAACACCTCAACAAGAGACGCCCCCATGCCGACCCGCTGACTCCCCTGACCGGCGAACAACAACGCCAGCTTCCCAACAGGCATGATCGCGACGGGAGCCAGCTCCCGAAGACCCGCCACCAACTCGTCCCGATCAGCACCCACGACCACCGCGCGCTGCTCCAGCACCGCCCGCGCGGACACCAGTGCCTTGCCGGCGACGGCCGGGTCGATGTCGTTCGCCGACGCCCAGGCCGCGAGCCTGCCCGCCTGCTCGCGCAGCGCGTCCGCGTCGTTGGCGGAGATCAGCCACGGCACGGCGGGCAGCTCGGTGACGGCGGCGGCCGGCTCGGGCTCGGCCGGGCCCTGCTCGACGATGACGTGGGCGTTGGTGCCGCTCACGCCGAACGACGACACGCCGGCCCGGCGCGGCCGGTCGCGCTCGTCCCACGGGCGGGCCTCGGTCAGCAGCTCGACCGCGCCCGCCGACCAGTCCACGTGCGGCGACGGCTCGTCGGCGTGCAACGTCTGCGGCAGCACGCCGTGACGCATCGCCATCACCATCTTGATGATCCCGCCCACACCGGCAGCGGCCTGGGTGTGGCCGATGTTGGACTTCAGGGAGCCGAGCCAGAGCGGCTGCTCCCGGTCCTGCCCGTACGTCGCGAGGATGGCCTGCGCCTCGATCGGGTCGCCGAGCCGCGTACCGGTGCCGTGGGCTTCGACCGCGTCCACGTCGGCGACCGTCAGGCCCGCGTTCGCCAGCGCCTGACGGATCACCCGCTCCTGGGAGGGGCCGTTGGGGGCGGTGAGGCCGTTGCTGGCGCCGTCCTGGTTGATCGCGGTCCCGCGTACGACGGCGAGGACGTGGTGCCCGTTGCGCTGGGCGTCGGACAGCCGCTCGACGAGCAGCATGCCCGCGCCCTCGCCCCACCCGGTGCCGTCGGCGTCGGCGGAGAACGCCTTGCACCGGCCGTCGGCCGACAGGCCGCGCTGGCGGGAGAACTCGACGAAGACGTTGGGGGTGGCCATCACGGTGACGCCGCCGGCGAGGGCGAGGTCGCATTCGCCCGACCGCAGCGACTGCGCCGCCAGGTGCAGCGCCACCAGCGACGACGAGCAGGCCGTGTCCACGGTCACCGCCGGGCCTTCGAGGCCGAACGTGTACGCGACCCGGCCGGAGGCGATGCTGCCCGCGCTGCCGTTGAGCACGAACCCTTCGAAGCCCTCCGGCGCCTGCGGCAGGCGGGTGCCGTAGTCGTGGTACATCACTCCGGCGAACACGCCGGTGCGGCTGCCGCGCATGGCCTTGGGGCTGATCCCGGCCCGCTCGATCGCCTCCCACGACGTCTCCAGCAGCAACCGCTGCTGGGGGTCCATCGCGGTCGCCTCGCGCGGCGAGATGCCGAAGAGGCCGGGGTCGAAGCGGTCGGCGTCGTGCAGGAAGCCGCCTTCGCGGGTGTAGCTGGTGCCGTGGTGACCGGGGTCGGGGTCGTACAGAGCGTCCAGGTCCCAGCCGCGGTTGTCGGGGAAGGACGTGATGGCGTCGCCCGCCTGGGTGAGCAGCCGCCAGAGGTCCTCGGGGGAGGACACGCCGCCGGGATAGCGGCAGGCCATGCCGACGATCGCGATGGGCTCGTCGGCGGGCGCGGTCCGCACGGCGACCTGCTCGGTCCTGGACGCGCCGCTGAGCTCCGCGTACAGGTGGTCGGCCAGTTCGCCTGGGGTGGGGAAGTTGAACAGCAGCGTGGCGGGCAGCCGCAGGCCGGTGGCCGTGTTGAGCCGGTTGCGCAGTTCGACGGAGCTCAGCGAGTCGAAGCCGAGGTCCTTGAACGCGGTTCCGGGATCCACGGTGTCGGCGTTGGCGTGGCCGAGCACGTGCGCGACGTTCGTACGGATGAGCGTCAGCAGCGCGCCCTTGTCGGCCCGCACGGTCGCCGGCCTGGGCGCGGCCGTCCTGCGCGCCGGAGCCTTGACCAGCACGCGGAAGACCGCGGGGATCTCGTCCTGGCGGCGCAGCGCGGCCGTGTCCAGGCGGGCCACGATCTGCACGGCCTCGTCGAGGGCGAGCGCCGCGTCGAACAGGGACATGCCCTCCGCCACGGGGAGCGGCGCGAGCCCGACCCTGCTGAGCCGTGCCACGTCGAGCTGGCTGAGCGCACCGGCCATGCCGTGGTCGGACTCCCACAGCCCCCACTGGAGGGAGACGGCCGGCAGTCCCCGGGCCCGGCGGTGCAGGGCCAGAGCGTCCAGGTACGCGTTGGCGGCGGCGTAGTTGGCCTGCCCGGCGCTGCCGACGGTGGCGGCGACCGACGAGTACAACACGAAGAACGCCAGGTCGAGGTCCTGAGTGAGCTCGTGCAGGTGCCAGGCCGCGTCCGCCTTCGGCCCGAAGACGCGGTCGACGTGGTCGGGCGTCAGCGAGGTCACGGCGCCGTCGGCCACGATCCCGGCCAGGTGCACGACGCCCGTCAGCGGATGTTCCGCGGGGATGCCCGCCAGGAGGGCGGCGAGCTCGTCGCGGTCGGCGACGTCGCAGGCGGCCACGGTGACCTCGGCGCCCAGTTCGGACAGCTCCGCCACCAGCTCGGAGGCGCCGGGCGCGTCCTGGCCGCGCCTGCTGACCAGCAGCAGGTTCCTGACGTCGTGCTCGGTGACCAGGCGCCGCGCGGCCAGCGCCCCGAGCTCTCCTGTGCCGCCGGTCAGCAGCACGGTGCCGTCCGCCGCCTGGCCCGTGCCCGCGGTGGCGGGCGGGTTCGTCGCGGGGACGATGCGGGGGACGTGGACGCGGCCCTGCCGCAGGGCGATCTGCGGCTCGCCGGACCCGCAGGCGCGCAACATCGCCTCCGCCGAGTCCGGGTGCTCGTCGGTGTCGACGAGCACGAACCGGCCGGCGTGCTCGGACTGGGCGGAGCGCACCAGCCCCCACACGGGGGCGGTGGACAGATCGGGCGACTCGCCGTCGGTCACGCTGACCGCGCCGATGGTCACGAGTGCCAGCCGGGACCGCGCGAACCTCTCGTCCGCCAGCCACTCCTGGACGAGCGCGAGCACCTCGTACGTCCTGTCGCGGCCCGCGCCGGACGCGACCGGCGCGAGGACCAGCTCAGGAACCTCCTGACCGGGTGCGACCGCCTCACGCAGCGACGCCAGGTCGTCCAGCATCAGCACCCGCTCGGGCTCCGGCCCGGCGGCGGTCGCCGTCACCCAGTCCAGCGTGTACGGGGTGGTCCCGCTCCGCAGGGCGGTCGTGACGGGCCGAACCACCAGCGAGTCCACCGTGAGGATGGGCATGCCGGTCTGGTCGGCGACGCTCAGCGACAACTCGCCGGGCCCCTTCGCCGTCGTACGGACACGTGCCGTCGTCCCGCCCGCCGCGTGCGGGGAAACGCCGGACCACGCGAAGGGCAGGTAGGGCTGCCCCGGCTCGGTGGGCGGCAGCAGATCCCCGAGCGTGATGGAGTGCAGCACCGCGTCGAGCAGCGCCGGATGGAACCCGAACCGCTCCGCGTCCGCCTGCGCCTGGTCGGGCAGGGCGATCTCGGCGTACACCGAGCCGTCGTGCTGCCAGGCGGCCACCAACCCCTGGAACAGGGGCCCGTACTCCAGGCCCGTCGCGGCGAGGTCGTCGTAGAGGACGCCGACGTCGATGGGCCGCGCGCCGGGCGGCGGCCACTGGGCGAGGTCGAAAGCGGGCTCGGCGGCGACCGGGCCGAGGCTTCCCTGGGCGTGCCGCTGCCAGGTGGTGTCGCCTTCCGTACGGGAGTACACGGCGACGCCGCGACGCCCGCCGTCGTCCGGGCCGTCGATGACCACCTGGAGCTGTACGGGGTGCTCGGGCGTGATGACGAGCGGAGCCTGGATGGTCAGCTCGGAAACCGTCATGCAGTCGTCGGTCTCCGCCGCGGCCCGCAACGCGATCTCGAGGAAGGCGGTGCCGGGCAGGATGACCGTGCCGTTGACCACGTGGTCGGCGAGCCAGGGCAGGGCGGACGACGAGAGCCGGCCGGTGAGGGTGATCGAGTCGGAGTCGGGCGCGGGGACGGCGGCGCTGAGGATCGGATGCTCCACCGCGCTCAGCCCGGCCGCCGTCACATCACCGACCGATCCGCCCGACTCCAGCCAGAACCGCTCGTGCTGGAAGGCATACGTGGGCAGATCGACGAGCCGGCCGGGGGTCAGCACCTTCGTCCAGTCCACGGCGATGCCCTGGACGTGCAGCCCACCCAGCGCCTCGATCAGCGCCCGGGTCTCGTCGCGATCCTTGCGCACGGCCGGGACGAACACCGCATCCTCAACACTCTGCTGCGCCAGCCCGGTCAGCACCCCATCCGGGCCGACCTCCAAGAAGTGCGTCGCCTCAGCAGCCCTCACCCCATCCGCGAACCGCACCGCCCCACGCACATGCTCAACCCAATAGGCAGGGTCGGTCAGCTGACCCGCCTCAGCCAGACGACCCGTCACATTCGAAACGATCGCCAGACTCGGCTCGTGGAAGGCGATCCCGTCAATCGCCTGCGCGAACTCGGCCAGCATCGGCTCCATCAACGGCGAATGGAAAGCATGCGACACCCGCAACCGCCGAGTACGCACCTGGGCCTGAGCCTCGATCTCCGCGACCGCCGCCTCATCACCCGACACCACCACCGCAACCGGACCGTTCACCGCCGCGATCCCCACCCGATCCTCACGACCGGCCAGAAGCCCAAGCACCTCGGCCTCCGCAGCGGCCACCGCCAGCATCGCCCCACCAGAAGGAAGCGCCTGCATCAGACGGGCACGAGCCGCCACCAGCGTGCAGGCGTCCTCCAGCGAGAACACCCCAGCCACATGAGCAGCCGCGATCTCCCCGATCGAATGACCGACCAGCACATCGGCCCGCACACCCAACGACTCCAGCAACCGATACAGCGCGACCTCGAAAGCGAACAACGCCGGCTGGGTCATCCCCGTCTCGTTCAACACCCCCTCGGGATCGCTGAACATCACCTCACGCAACGGATGCGGCAACAACGGCTCGAACCGGGCACAGATCTCATCCAACGCCTCGGCGAACACCGGGAACACCTCAACAAGAGACGCCCCCATGCCGACCCGCTGACTCCCCTGACCGGCGAACAACAACGCCAGCTTCCCAACAGGCATGATCGCGACGGGAGCCAACTCCCGAAGATCCGCCACCAACTCGTCCCGAGCAGCACCCACGACCACCGCGCGCTGCTCCAGCACCGCCCGGCCCGTCGCCAGCGACCACGCCGCATCCGACACCGCCACCGACGGCTCCGACTCCAGCCACGACGCCAGCCGACCGGCCTGCGCCCGCAACGCCCGCTCATCCTTCGCCGACACCAGCAACGGCACCACCGGCGCCTGCTCCACCGGCTCCGGCTCCGGCTCCACCACCGGACCCTGCTCGATGATCACGTGAGCGTTCGTGCCGCTGACGCCGAACGACGACACGGCGGCCCGGCGCGGCCGGTCGCGCTCGTCCCACGGGCGGGCCTCGGTCAGCAGCTCGACCGCGCCCGCCGACCAGTCCACGTGCGGGGAGGGCTCCCCCACGTGCAAGGTCTTCGGCAGCACGCCGTGCCGCATGGCCATGACCATCTTGATGACCCCGGCGACGCCGGCGGCGGCCTGGGCGTGGCCGAGGTTGGACTTGAGCGACCCGAGCCAGAGCGGCTGGTCGTGGCGTTCCTGGCCGTAGGTGGCGATGAGCGCCTGGGCCTCGATCGGGTCGCCGAGCCGCGTACCGGTGCCGTGGGCCTCCACCGCGTCCACCTCGGCCGGCGACAGACCCGCGTTGGCCAGCGCCTGCCGGATCACCCGCTGCTGCGACGGGCCGTTGGGGGCGGCCAGGCCGTTGCTGGCGCCGTCCTGGTTGATCGCGCTGCCCCTGATGACGGCGAGCACCTGGTGGCCGTTGCGGCGCGCGTCGGACAGCCGCTCGACGAGCAGCACGCCGACGCCCTCGCTCCAGCCGGTGCCGTCGGCGTCGGCCGAGAACGCCTTGCACCGGCCGTCCGGCGACAGGCCGCGCTGGCGGGAGAACTCCACGAACGTGCCGGGCGAGGCCATGATCATGGCGCCGCCGGCCATCGCGAGGTCGCATTCGCCCGAGCGCAGGGCCTGCGCCGCCAGGTGCAGCGCCACCAGCGACGACGAGCACGCGGTGTCCACGGTCACCGCCGGGCCCTCGAACCCGAACGTGTACGACACCCGCCCGGAGGCGACGCTGGCCAGTCCGCCGGTGAGGAGGTAACCCTCCACGTGGTCGGCGCCTTCGTAGCGGCGGGGGCCGTACTCCATGGGTGCGATGCCGGTGAACACCCCGGTCTGGCTGCCGCGCAGCGTGGCGGGGTCGATGCCGGCGTCCTCGAGCGCCTCCCAGGAGGCCTCAAGGAGGAGCCGCTGCTGCGGGTCCATGGCGAGGGCCTCGCGCGGCGAGATGCCGAAGAACGCCGCGTCGAAGTCGGCCGCGTCGTAGAGGAAGCCGCCGTGCCGGGTGTAGGTGGTGCCGCGTGCGCCGGGGTCGGGGTCGAACAGTCGGTCGAGGTCCCAGCCGCGGTCGGCGGGGAACTCACCGACCGCGTCGCGGGCCTGGGCCACCAGCTCCCACAGGTCCTCGGGCGAGCGTACGCCGCCCGGGTAGCGGCAGGCCATGCCGACGATCGCGATCGGCTCGTCGTGGCCGGTCGTGCGGACCGCCGTGGCGACGCCGGCGGGCCCGCCGAGCAGTTCGGTGCGCAGGTGGTCGGTCAGCGCCTGCGGCGACGGGTAGTCGAACAGCAGCGAGCTGGGCAGGTGCAGCCCGGTGGCGGTGTTGAGCCGGTTCCGCAGCTCGACGGCGGTCAGCGAGTCGAAGCCCGCCTCCTTGAACGCGCCGGTCGCGCTGATGACGTTCGGCGTCACGTGGCCGAGTACGAGGGCGGCCTGGCCGCGTACGAGGTCGAGCAGCGTGCGTTCCTGCTCCTCGGGGCTCAGCCCGCGCAGGGCCTGCGCCAGCGGCACCTCGTCGGGCCCGCCGGCCTCGCGGCGCTCGATCGGCTTGCGCGCCATCGCGCGCAGCATGACCGGCACGGGGTCGGCGACCTTGGCCAGGCTGAGCCGGGCGGGCAGGGTCGTGACGGCGTTCCCCGCGAGCGCCGAGTCGAGCAGTTCGAGCGCCTTGTCCTGCGGCATCGGGGCGACGCCGAGCCGGGCCCAGCGGGCGAGGTCGGAGGTGGCGAGCGTGCCCGCCATGCCGCCGGCGGAGTTGTCCCACAGCCCCCAGGCGAGGGCGGTGGCGGGCAGGCCGAGCGCGCGGCGGTGCCGGGCGAGACCGTCGAGGAAGGCGTTGGAGGCGGCGTAGTTGGCCTGGCCGGCGCTGCCGAGCGTGGCCGCGCACGACGAGAACAGCACGAACGCGGACAGGTCGCGCTCGCGGGTCACCTCGTGCAGCAGCCAGGCCGTCTCGGCCTTGGTGCGCCACACGGTGTCCAGCCGCTCCGGGGTCAGCGCGGGCACGACGCCGTCGTCGAGGACGCCGGCGATGTGCACGACGCCGGTCAGGGTCTCGCAGGAGCCGACGAGCCCGGCCAGCGCGTCCCTGTCGGTGACGTCGCAGGCGACCAGCTCGGCGTGCGCGCCGAGCTCGGCCAGCTCGGCGGCCACCGCGACCGCTCCTGGCGAGCGCGGGTCGCGGGTGACCAGGACGAGGTTCCGTACGCCGTGCGTGGCGACGAGGTGCCGGGTGACGGTGCGGCCCAGCGCGCCGGTGCCGCCGGTGACCAGCACCGTGCCGTCGGGGTTCCAGGGCTGGTCGCCCGCCGGCTGGTCGTGCCCGGCGAGCCTGGGGACGTGGATCGTGCCGGCTCTGATCGCCAGCTGGGGCTCGTCGTAGGAGAGGGCCGAGGCGACGATGCCGTCGAGGGCGCCGTCGCTGTCGTGGTCGAGGAGCACGAACCGGTCCGGGTACTCCGTCTGGATCGACCGGACCAGCCCCCACACGGCCGTGGCCGCGAGGTCGGGGGTGTCGCCGGTCGCGCCCTCCGTGACGATCACGAGGCGGCCGGACGCGGGCCGGTCCCCGCCCAGCCGCTCCTGCACGGCGGCGAGCACGCGCAGCACGGCCGCCCGGGCGCGGGCGGGCTCGTCGCCGGCCGGGCTCACCCAGGGCAGCAGCACGTCGCCGGGCTCGGCGGCGGCGGGCGCTGCGGGCACCGGCACCCAGTCGACCTCGAACAGGCCGACCTGCTCGGTGGGCCGTTCTGCGGAGGCGGGCGCCTCCAGCCAGAACCGCTGCCGCTGGAAGGCGTACGTGGGCAGGTCGACGTGGAGGGCCGGGGCGGAGCCGAAGTAGGCGTCCCAGTCGACGGTGACGCCGGCGGCGTGGAGCCGGCCGAGTGCCTGGACGAAGGCGCCGCTCTCCTCGCGGTCCCTGCGCGCGGCGGGGACGAAGACGCCGTCATCCAGCGCCTGCTGGGCCATTCCGGTGAGGATGCCGTCGGGCCCGACCTCCAGGAGGACGGAGGCGTCCGCGGCGGCGACGCCGTCGGCGAACCGCACCGCCACCCGTACGTGCTCGACCCAGTAGGCGGGGTCGGCCAGCTGGCCCGGCTCGGCCAGGCGGCCGGTCACGTTCGAGACGACCGGAATCGCAGGCTCGTGGTACGTGAGCCCGCCGATCGCCTGCGCGAACTCGGCGAGCATCGGCTCCATCAGCGGCGAGTGGAAGGCGTGCGAGACCCGCAACCGCCGGGTCCGCGCCTGCGTCCGGCTCTCGATCTCCGCGATCGCCGCCTCGTCACCCGACACCACCACCGCGGACGGACCGTTGACCGCCGCGATCCCCGCACGACCTTCGTACCCGTCGAGCAGCGGCAGCACCTCCGGCTCCGGAGCGGCCACCGCCAGCATCGCCCCACCGGAGGGAAGCGCGTCCATGAGCCGGGCCCGCGTGGCTATCAGCGTGCAGGCGTCGGCGAGTGAGAGCACCCCAGCGACGTGGGCGGCGGCGATCTCGCCCACCGAGTGGCCGACCAGCACGTCCGGCCGCACGCCGAACGACTCGATCAGCCGGTAGAGGGCCACCTCGAAGGCGAACAGCGCGGGCTGCGTCATCCCGGTCTCGTTCAGCACGCCGCCTGGGTCGGTGAACATCACCTCACGCAGCGGGTACGGCAGTTGCGGGTCGAGCAGGGCGCAGGCCTCCTCGAGCGCCTGGGCGAACACGGGGAACGCGGCGGCGAGCTCCTTGCCCATGCCCGGCCGCTGGCTTCCCTGCCCGGTGAAGAGCAGCGCGAGCCGGCCGGACCGGCCGCTGCCGGTGAGCACGCCGGGCACGTCGGAGCCGCCGGCGAGGGCTCGCAGGCCGGCCAGCAGCTCGTCGCGGTCGCCGCCCACGACGACCGCGCGGTGGTCGAGCGCCGCCCGGCCGGCGGCCAGCGCGGCGCCGGCCGCGGTGACCGGGATGTCGGGAGTCGCCCATTCCGCGAGCCGCCTGGCCTGCCCGGCCAGCGCCTCGGGGCTCTTGGCGGACAGGATCCAGGGCACGGCGGGGAGGTCGAACTCCTCGTCGGGGGCTGGAACGACCGGGTCGCCCTGCTCGATGATGACGTGGGCGTTGGTGCCGCTGATGCCGAACGACGAGACGGCGGCGCGGCGCGGGCGGTCGAGCTCGTCCCACGTACGGGCCTCGGTCAACAGCTCCACCGCACCCGCGGACCAATCCACATGCGGCGACGGCTCATCCACGTGCAACGTCCGCGGCAACGTCCCGTGCCGCAACGCCATCACCATCTTGATCACACCACCGACGCCCGCAGCCGCCTGCGCATGACCGATGTTCGACTTCAACGACCCCAGCCACAACGGCCGATCCCGCTCCTGACCGTAGGCCGCGATCAACGCCTGCGCCTCGATCGGGTCACCCAGCGACGTGCCCGTCCCATGAGCCTCGACCGCGTCCACCTCACCCGCCGACAGACCCGCGTTCGCCAGCGCCTGACGAATCACCCGCTGCTGCGACGGACCATTCGGAGCCGTCAACCCGTTGCTCGCACCGTCCTGGTTGATCGCACTGCCCCGCACCACCGCCAGCACCCGATGACCATGCCGGCGCGCATCCGACAACCGCTCCACCAGCAACATGCCGACGCCCTCGGCCCACCCCGTGCCGTCGGCACCGGCCGCGAACGCCTTGCACCGACCGTCCGGCGACAACCCACGCTGACGCGAGAACTCCACGAACATGCCCGGTGAGGCCATCACGGTGGCGCCGCCGGCCAGGGCCAGGTCGCATTCGCCGGTCCGCAGCGACTGCGCGGCCAGGTGCAGGGCGACCAGCGACGACGAGCACGCGGTGTCCACCGTCACCGCCGGACCCTCGAACCCGAACGTGAACGCGACCCGCCCGGAGATGACGCTGGCCGTGGTGCCGGTCAGCACGTACCCCTCGGCGCTGCCGGTGGCCTCGTGCAGGCGCGGCCCGTAGTCCTGGGCCGTGGCGCCGGCGAACACGCCGGTCCGGCTGCCCCGCAACCCGGCGGGATCGATACCGGCCCGCTCCATCGCCTCCCACGACGTCTCCAGCAACAACCGCTGCTGCGGATCCATCGCCAGCGCCTCACGCGGCGAGATCCCGAAGAACGCCGGATCGAACTCCCCCGCCTCGTACAGAAAACCACCGTGCCGCGCATACGTCGTGCCACGGCTGTCCGGGTCGGGGTCGTACAGCCTGTCCAGGTCCCAGCCACGGTCCACGGGGAACTCGCCGATCGCGTCCTGGCCGGAGTCCACCAGGTTCCACAGGTCGTCCGGTGAGGACACACCTCCGGGGAACCGGCAGGCCATGCCGACGATCGCGATCGGCTCGTCGGCCACGGGCCTGGCGGCCACCACGGCCTGGGCGACGTGCTCGCCGGCCAGTTCCGCGCGCAGGAAGGCGGCCAGCGCCCGCGGCGACGGGTAGTCGAACAGCAGCGAGCTGGGCAGGTGCAGCCCGGTGGCGGCGTTGAGCCGGTTGCGCAGCTCGACGGCGCTGAAGGAGTCGAAGCCGAGCGCCTTGAAGGCGGTGCCGGTGTCCACGGTCGCGGCGTTGGCGTGGCCGAGGACGAGCGCGATGCAGGTGCGTACGAGCTCAAGGAGCGCCTGCTCCTGCTCGGCCTCCGGCAGGCCGCGCAGCCGGTCGGCGAGTGGCTGCGGTTCGTCTCCCGAGGCGGACGGCGCCGGGGCCGCGTGCGGGGGCGGGGGCGGCGCGGAGCCGTCCGCCTCGGGAAGCCAGTGGTAGGTGCGCTGGAAGGCGTAGGTGGGCAGCTGGACGCGGCGCGCGCCGGGCAGCACGGCGTCCCAGTCGAGCGTGGCGCCCCTGACCTGCAGCCCGGCCAGGGCCAGCGCGGCGCTGCGGCGCTCCGCCCCCGGATCGCGCAGCGTGGCGATGAACTGCGTGTACGGGCTGGCGGGCAGGCAGTGCTGCCCCATCGCGGCCAGCACCGACCCGGGACCCACCTCGACGAACGTGGTGACGCCCGTGTCGGCCAGGGCTCGGATGCCGTCGCAGAACCGCACGGCCTCGCGTACGTGCCACACCCAGTGGCCGGGCGAGCACAGGTCCTCGGCGGACGCGACGGCCCCGGTGAGGTTGGAGACGATCGGGATGGCCGGTTCGCGGTAGGTGAGCGACTCGGCCACCTCGCGGAACTCCGCCAGCATCGGGTCCATCAGCGGGGAGTGGAAGGCGTGGCTGACCCGCAGGCGGTGGGTCTTGCGGCCACGGCCGCGGAACTCCTCGGCGATCTCCACGACGCGGCTCTCGGAGCCGGAGACCACGGTGGAGTCGGGCCCGTTGATCGCGGCGATGCTGACCGTGGTGTCGAGGAAGGGCAGGACCTCCTCCTCGGTGGCCTGCACGGCGACCATCGCGCCGCCGGCCGGGAGGTTCTGCATCAGCCTGCCGCGCGCCGCGACCAGGGCGCAGGCGTCGGCCAGCTCCAGCACGCCGGCGACGTGGGCGGCCGAGATCTCGCCGATGGAGTGGCCGATGAGCCGGGTGGGGCGCACGCCCCAGTGTTCGTACAGGCGGGTGAGCGCGACCTCGAAGGCGAAGAGCGCGGGCTGGGCGAAACCGGTCTGGTCGAGCAGCGCGGCTTCCTCGGAGCCCTCGGCGGCGAACATCACGTCGAGGAGCGGCCGGTCGAGCGTGCCGTCGAAGCAGGCGGCGATGGTGTCGAGCGCCCGCGCGAAGACGGGGTGCGTCTCGTACAGTTCGCGGCCCATGCCGGGCCGCTGGCTGCCCTGACCGGAGTAGAGGAAGGCGATGTCGCCAGTGCTCGGCCGGCCGGTCACGATCCCGGCGGCGGGCGCGCCCGCGGCCAGCCGGTCCAGCGCGTCGGCCAGCGCGTCGGCGGGCACATCGGCGGGCACATCGGCGGGCGCTGACGGCTCGTCCACGACGATCGCCGCCCGCCGGTCGAACGCCGTACGGGTGGTGGCCAGCGAGTACGCCACGTCGGCGGGAGCGGTGCCCGGCTCGTCGCGCAGGTGGTCGCGCAACCGGGCCGCCTGGGCGCGCAGCGCGGCCTCACTCTGCCCGGCGAGCGGCACCACCAACGGCCCGGCGGAGGCGTGCGGCTCGGAAGCCGGCTCGGGGGGCGACCCGGCGAGCGGACCGGTCTGGCTTGCGGCGGTGGAGGTGGCGGGCTGTTCCTGCGGGTACTCGGTGAGCACCACGTGGCAGTTGGCGCCGCCCATGCCGAAGGAGCTGACGCCGGCGACCAGCGGCGCGTCCTCGCGCGGCCACGCGGACGTCTCGGTGTTGACGCGCAGGTTGAGCTCGTCGAACGGGATCTCCGGATTGGGCGTCTCGAAGTTCAGCGACGGCGGCAGCGTGCGGTTCCTGATGGCCAGCACGGTCTTCAGCAGGCCGACGATGCCCGCCGCGCCTTCGAGGTGGCCGACGTTGGTCTTGGCGGAGCCGACGAGCAGCGGCGTTCCCGAGTCCTTCGCGGTGCCGATGGCCGCGCCGAGCGCGCGCGCCTCGATCGGGTCGCCGACGCGGGTGCCGGTGCCGTGCAGCTCGACGAACTGCACGTCGGAGGCGGGCACGCCGGCCCGCGCGCAGGCCAGGCGGACGACCTCCTCCTGGGCGTGCTGGTCGGGCACGGTGAGCCCGTCGCCGCCGCCGTCGTTGTTGATGGCGCTGCCGGCGACCACGCAGTAGACCCGGTCGCCGTCGGCGAGCGCGCGGGCCAGCGGCTTCAGCACGACGACGCCGCCGCCCTCGCCGCGTACGTAGCCGTTGGCGCGGGCGTCGAAGGTGAAGCACCTGCCGTCGGGCGACAGGGCGCCGAACCGCAGCGCGGCCAGGGTGCTGTCGGCGGTCAGGTTGAGGTTCACGCCGCCGACGATGGCGAGGCCCGTCTCGCCGTTGCGCAGGCTCTCGCAGGCCAGGTGTACGGCGGTCAGCGAGGCCGACTGCGCGGAGTCCACGGTCATGCTGGGCCCGTTGAGCCCCAGCGTGTACGAGATCCGGTTGGCGAGCAGGGCCCGGCTGATGCCGGTGAGGCTGTGCCGGGTCAGCGCGGCGCGGCCGTTGCCCTGCAGCAGCTGGGCGTAGTCGCCGGCCATGGCGCCGACGAACACGGAGGCGGCGGTGTCGCGCAGGCTCGCCGGGACGATCCCGGCGTCTTCGAGCGCCTCCCAGCTCAGTTCCATGAGCAGCCGCTGCTGCGGGTCGATCATCGCGGCTTCGTTCGGGGAGACGCCGAAGAACTCGGCGTCGAATTCGGCTATCCCGTCGATGAAGCCGCCGCGCAGGGAACTCGTCTCCGGCGCGTCCCACCGGCCGCCGGGCACGTCGGTGACGGCGTCGCGGCCGTCGCGCAGCAGCCGCCAGAAGGATTGCGGGTCCGGAGCCTGGGGGAGCCGGCACGAGATTCCGACGATCGCCACCGCGTCGCCGGAAAAACTACGAGAGGAGAGTTCGTAGGACATTGAACCAATCCATATTCCGACGGAGCGGGAACAGTGCGGGGAAACGCTTTTGCGTGATCAGCTGACCGCGATCAGCTGACGACGTCGTACTTGCCGAATCCGGTGGCCACGGTGACCGGTTCACGAAAGAGGTCGAGCGGAGCCTGGGGGTTGAAGACGCCGGAGTGCGCGTACGCGTCGAGCGTGCCGTCGGGGCGCAGGCCGAGCAGGTCGGGCCGCCCGTCGAGGTCGACGTCCGTGAGCGTCATGATGCGCATGTCCTGCCAGCCGCGGGCGACGGTGTACCACGTGCCCTCGGTCGTCGTGCCGGGCTTCCCGGCGAACTCGAACAGGTCCATGTCGCCGTTGGGGCGGCGGACCAGCAGGTCGGGGGTGCCGTTCCCGGTGAAGTCGGCCATGGCGACGGGGAAGTCGTCGACGTCGACGTCGATGAGCCGCACCGGCTCCTTGTCGTAGGTGTCGTTCCTGACGACGCCCTGGCCACGGTGCGGGAACAGGTCGATGTTGCCGGCGTTCTTGCCCCGGCCGAACGTGTCGTCGGTGCCGGTGCCCGTCACGTCGGCGAACCCGATGGTCTCCCATTCCTGGCCGTCGTCGCGCTTGCTGGACACGCGCAGCGGCTCGGCGAAGGGGCCGATCTCGCCGGGCCCGCCGAGGTTGCGCAGCAGGAAGAAGCCGAACTCGCCGTTCTCGCCGGGATTGATGTCATATTCGCTGGTGCTGAAGGCGCATATGTCGGCGCGCCCGTCGCCGGACGCGTCCACGGCGCGGACGAAGAAGAAACGCCACCATCCGAATCCGTCGCCGATCTTCACCGGCGGGCCGAACGTGCCGGTCCCGTCGAATTCGCCGCTGTGCGGGTGAACGAAGAGCTCGCCGGTTTCCGTGTTGCGTACGAGCAGATCCGGCAGCCCGTCGCCCCGAAAGGACCGGCACTGACCGTTCGCGAAATTCGGCGCCATTATTGTAACGCTCCTCCCCGCCAGGATTTCCCGGTCAAGCGTCATCAGTATTTGCGAGACGGGATAAGGCGGGTAACCCCTAGCAGCCCACTAAATCGGCCGGTCAGCCCCAGTGGAGGGGGTGCGGGCATGCCGGAGACCCGGCGCGCGGGGAGCGCGCCGGGTGCCGGGTGCGACGGTCAGGCGTCGCGGGAGCGGAACAGGGCGAACGCCGCGATCAGCAGCACGGCGGTGAAGGCGGCCATCACCCCGAAGCCAGGCCACGGCAGCATGCGCTCGGCGCTCTGCACGGTCGTGGTGATCTGCAGGCCCGCCTGGATGGGCCAGTACGTCTGCACCCAGGCGCCGACCGCGTCGGGCAGCAGCCTGGGCCCGATGATCGGGATGATGAAGTTGACCGCGACCAGCACGGTCGTGGCGCTCATGGTGGAGCGCAGCAGGCCGCCCAGCGCCACGCCCGACAGTCCGACCAGCACCCAGAGCAGCCCCATGCCGGCCACGGCGCGGAGGACGCCGGGGTCGCCGAGCGAGGCGGTGGGAGCGCCGCCGGATCCCAGCACGGCCTGCCCGAGGAAGAACGAGCCGAAGCTGGACACCCAGCCCATCAGCAGGGCGATCAGGGCGAACGTGGCCACCTTGGCGCCCATCAGCCGGCCGCGCCGCGGCACCACGGTCGTGCTGGTGCGGATCAGGCCGGTGGCGTACTCGTGGGTCACCACGAGCACGCCCAGCGCGCCCACGGTGATCTGGGCGAACAGGAAGCCGCCGTACATGCTGATGTAGGTCGGGTCGAACACCGCTCTGGTGGCCTCGTCGGCCGCCTGGTAGTTCTCGCTCGCGCCGTTGGCGGTCAGAGCGCCGGGGAACACCATGAGCGCGACGGCGGTCAGCATGGTGGGGATGTTGGACGGGATCGTCCGGAACTTGGTCCATTCGGAGCGGACGGTGTCCGCGAAGGCCACGCTCATGCCGCACTCGCCTGGAACTCGACGCTGTCCCGGGTCAGATCCATGTAGGCCTGCTCCAGGGAGCGTTGCGGCGTCAGCTCGGTCAGCACCACCTCGGCGTCGAGCGCGGCCCTGCCGACCTGCCTGGCCTCCAGCCCGGTGACGATGAGCGCGCCGTCGGCGCCGGGCAGCACGGTGCCGCCGGCCTCGGTCAGCTTGGCGGCGAGCCGCTCCTGGTCGTCGGCGCGTACGAGCACGTTGGACCCCTGCCGGACGAACTCGCTGATGCCGATGTCGGCGATCAGCTTGCCCTTGCCTATGACGATGAGGTGGTCGGCGGTCTGCGCCATCTCGCTCATCAGGTGGCTGGAGACGAGGACGGTACGGCCCTCGGCGGCCAGGCCGCGCATCAGCTCGCGGATCCACTTGATGCCTTCGGGGTCGAGCCCGTTGACCGGTTCGTCGAATAACAGCACCTTGGGGTCGCCGAGCAGCGCCACCGCGATGCCGAGCCGCTGCCCCATGCCCAGCGAGAAGCCTCCCGCGCGTTTGCGTGCCACCGACTCGAGCCCGACCACCTGGAGGACCTCGTCCACCCGCTTGGCGGGGATCCCGTTGGTCTGGGCGATGCAGAGCAGGTGGTTGCGCGCCGTACGCCGGGGGTGCACGGCGCGGGCGTCGAGCAGGGCTCCCACCTCGCGCATCGGCCGGGGCAGGCCGACGTAGGCGCGGCCGTTGACCGTCACGCTTCCGCCGTGGGGACGGTCGAGGCCGAGGATCGCCCGCATGGTGGTCGATTTGCCGGCCCCGTTGGGTCCGAGAAAACCCGTGACCCTCCCAGGATGGACATTAAATGACAAACCATCCACTGCGGTCTTATTGCCATAACGTTTGGTCAAATCGGTTATTTCGATCATATTTCCAGTCCCTCCCCGGACGGGAGATGGAGTCCGGTCGTGCGTACGGTTCCCACACCTTTCAGTCAAGATCTTTGCACTCGGCCCGTCCATATGGTGCCCTTTCGGATAAGGGGACCGCCAGTGCATTGAGCATGGGACGGAACTTCAACCGGGTCTCCTCCAGCTCCGCGTCCGGGTCGGAACCCGCCACGATCCCACAGCCCGCGTACAACGTGGCGGTGCCCTCGTCCAGGTGGGCCGAGCGGATGGCCACCGCGAAGTCGCCCTCCTGCTCGTCGTTCATCCACCCGACGGGGCCCGCGTACCAGCCCCGGTCGAAGGGCTCGGCCTCGCCCAGCCACTCCAGCGCCGCCCGCCGCGGCTGCCCGCCGACGGCAGGCGTCGGGTGCAGCCGCTCGACCAGGTCCAGCACGCTGGCCGACTCGGGGTCGGCGACCTCGCCGACGATGCGGCTGTGCAGGTGCCGCAGGTTCGGCAGGTCGAGCACGTGCGGCTCGTCCGGCACCGTGACGGTGTCGCACACCTCCTCGAACGCGCGCCGCAACGTCGCCGTGACGATCTTCTGCTCGCGCCGGGACTTGTCGTCCTCCAGCAGCGCCGCGCGCAGGCACGCGTCCTCGGCAGGGGTCGCCCCCCTGGGCATCGACGCCGCCAGGCTCATCGACTCCGCCCGGCCGCCGCGCAGGCTGACCAGCCGCTCCGGCGTGGCGCCGACGAAAGCCTGCCCGTACGCGGCCACGGCGAACGCTGTGCTGCCCGGCTGCGTGTCCAGCAGCGTCCCCAAGACCGAGGCCAGGTCGTAGCCGCAGGGCGAGCTCACCCGCAGCTGCCGCGCCAGCACCGCCTTGTCGAACCGGCCGCGCCTGATCTGCTCGACGGTGTGCGCGACCAGTGCCTTCCACTCCGACGCCGACGGGACCTCGACCAGGTTCGTACCCGCGAGTAGCGGGCTCGGGCACGGCCGCACCCCGGCGGCGGCGAGCAGGGCGGCGGCGTCCGCGACCGTGCGCGTCGGACCGTCCGGCGTGGCGCCGCGAGGGTCGACGCACACGCTGAGCGCGAGCGTCGCCCTGCCGTCCTCCTGCGTGATGAGCACGCGCGGCACCCACATCAGCGCCTCCGGCAACGAGCCGGGACGCGGCGCGAAGGCGAACCCGCCGACCAGCGCCGGCACACCACGCGCTCCGGGACCGCCCGCCACCGCGGTCCTCGCCGCCTTCTCCCAGCCGCGCCGGATGCCGTCGAACCTGTCCCGGCCGACGTGGGTGAAGTCGGTGGCGCTGCCCATGCCGATGACGCTGGTCTGCGGCGACACCCAGACGAAGGTGCGCGTGGACCGCTCGAACAACGGCCTGAGCAGCCCGGCCGGGTCGAAGGGGCCGATGTCCTGGCGCCAGACCGCCAGGGCAGGGGAGGCGTTGTTGCGCGCCTCGATGGTCGCTTTGGCGTGAACTTCCAGGAATCCCTGCAGGTCGATGTCTGCGACGTGCATCGGCGATCGTCCTCTGCGAGCGTGGGGGGTCAGTGGAACATGCCGGCGAGCGTCTTCTTGCTGACCTTGCCGAGCGGGGTGAGCGGGAGTCGCTGGACGATCTCCAGGCGGTCGGGGAACTTGAAGGCCGCGACACCACGGTCGCGCAGGAAGGCGGCGAGCTCGGCCAGCGTCGGCGGCGTGCCGCGGGGCACCACGCAGGCGCAGCTGCGCTCGCCGAGCACGTCGTCAGGCAGGCCCACCAGAGCGACCTCCCAGACACCGGGATGGGCGAGCAGGTGGTTCTCCACCTCCTCGGCCGCGATCTTCTCGGCTCCCCGGTTGATCTGGTCCTTGACCCGCCCCTCGAAGATCAGGTGCCCGGTCGGCAGCAGCCGCACCAGGTCTCCTGTCCGGTAGAACCCGTCGGCGGTGAACGTCTTCGCGTTGTGCTCGGGCGCCCGGTAGTAGCCGCGCACCGTGTACGGGCCGCGCGCCAGCAGCCGGCCCACCTCGCCCGGGGCGACGTCGTTGTCGTCCTCGTCCACGACCCGGACCTCGTCCGCCGGAGAGACGGGCAGCCCCTGGCTGACGAGCACCACGTCCTGCGGGTCGTCCCACCGGTGGAACCCGCACAGCCCCTCGGCCATGCCGAAGGCCTGCTGGAGCCGGCACCCGAGCGCCGGCTCCACCCGCCGGGCCAGCTCGGGCTGGAGCTTCGTCCCGCCGATCGTGACCCGCCGCAGGCTCGACAGGTCGTACTCGTCCCACTCTGCCGCCTCCATCCACAGCAGCGCCGCCCCCGGGATCAGCCCGGTCTCGGTCACTCTTTCCCGTTCGATGAGCGGGAAAGCCTCGTCCGGGCTGGGTCCTGGGGCGAGCACCAGCGTGCCGGCCGCGTGGAAGGTGGCCAGCAGCCCGTGGGTCAGCGGCCAGTTGTGGCTCAGCGGCAGGCTCACCAGGTGGACGGTCTCCTCGCCGTAGTCGCACGCCTCGGCCACCGCACGCCCGCTGTACGACCATTCCTGGTGGGCGCGCGGCACCAGCTTCGGCACGCCCGTCGTACCGCCGGACAGCAGGAACAGCGCCACGCCCGCCGGATCGGGCCTCGGCAGGTCGACCGGCTCCCCGTCCAGGGGCAGCGCGGTGAAGTCTCCCGGATCCCCCGCGACCAGCACGTGCTTGAGCGTGGGCACCCGCGCCGTCACCTCCGCGGCCAGCTCCCGGTAGTCGAACCCGACGTGCACGTCCGGGATGACGTACGCCACCGCGTCGGTGAACTCGCAGAAGTACGTGATCTCACTGCTGCGGTGGGCCGGCAGCGCCAGGACCGGCTGGGCACCGATCCTGAACAGCGCGAACATCAGCGTGACCAGTTCTGGAATGTTCGGCAGCTGCACGACGACCCGGTCTCCCGAGCCGATGCCCAGCCGGTGCAGGCCGGCCGCCATCCGGTCGGTCCCGGCGTCCAGTTCGGCGTAGCTCCACCGCTCCTGGCCCACCACGAGGGCGGTCTTGCCGGGATGAGAGCGGGCCAGCCCGCCCAGCAACTCGCCCAGCGTCTCGTCGCGCCAGTAGCCGGCCGCACGGTAACGTTCGGCGAACTCCTCCGGCCAGGGGGTGCATCCATCCTGCACGGGTCCGTCCTTTCCTCGGCGGGGGCCGTCATGGCCTGACCGCGATCTCAGCCGGGATGGCTCAGCTCATGGCCTCGGCGAGCAGGTGCTCGGCCAGCTCGGCAGGGGTCGGATAGTCATAGATCGCGTCGGCCGCCACCTCGATGCCGGTCAGCTCGACGAGCCGGTTGCGCAGCTCCACCGCGGCCATCGAGGAGAAGCCGAGCTCGAAGAACTCCGCGTCCTGCTCCACCGCGTCGGGCAGCGGCAACTGCAGGATCGCCGCGGCCTCGCCGCGCACCACGCCGAGCACGATGTCGCGGTGCTCGTCCGCCGGGCTGTCGGACAACAGCCGGCGGAAGGCCGCGGCGTCGTCGACCGCCTCGCCGGACTCGTCGTCCTCCCCGGCCGCCTGCGGGATCTCCTCCAGCAGGCGGGCGTGTCCGTCAGCGTGCAGCGCGGCCCAGTCCGGGTCGGCGACGACGAGCGTCCTGTCGCCCTGGTGCAGGGCCTGGCGGACGGCCGACACGGCGTCCCCGGGCTCCTTCAGCCCGGCGGCCACGGCCAGCGTGGGGTGTCCCGCGGCGGTCCGCTCCTCCGCCAGCGCGGCGAAGAACTCGTACGCCTGCGCGCCGTCCCCACCCCAGGCGGCCCGGGCCGGGGCCGGCATCACGAAGACCGGCACGCCCGCGGTCCTGGCGGGCCCGTCCAGGGCGCGGGCCGCCTCCGCGGTCGTACACACCACCGCGGTCACCACCCCACCCTGCCCGGCTCCCCCGGCCGCGTGCCCGTTCACCCCGGACGCTTCGGTCCCGTGACCGTTCACGTCAGGCCCGCCGGCCGCATGCCCGTTCACGCCGGACGCTTCGGTCCCGTGACCGTTCACGCCGGATCCGCCGCCCCCGTGACCGTTCGCCCCGGGCCCGGTGGCCGCCTGGCCGGCGAGCGCGGTGGCCGGGGTCAGGAGGGACGTGGCTGCGGCGAGGCCGGTTCGGATGGTGACGCCCGGCTCGCCTTCGAGGCCCGCGGCGGGTTCGGTGAGGACGACCCGGTCCGCGCCGCTGCGGGCGGCCCACCGGGCCAGTTCCGTGGCGGTGTCGTCGAGGGGTCCGGCCACCAGGACCGTGCCGCCGGGCCGCCACTCGCGGCCGAGCGGGGTGCCGCGCAGCGGCGCGGGCCGCAGCCTGCGGGCGAAGACCCCGCCGGAACGTACGGCCAGCTCGGACTCGCCCGTCAGACCGGACAGAACCCCGCACAACCGGCGGATCACCTGGTCGTCGAGCTTGGCGGGCAGGTCGACCAGCCCGCCGCCTAGCAGCGCGGACGCGCTCCGGAGGGCGCCCCAGTCCTCGGCGGTGTCCGGACCGGCCACGCGGTCGGACGGCACCACCTGGATCGCGCCGCTGGTGAGGAACCAGACCGGCGCCGACCCGTCGGGGACCGCCGGAGCCCGCACGCCGGCCGGCAGCAGGCACACGATGCCCGCCACACCACCGCCGCCGGAGGAACCGGGCGTCCCGGGCAGCACCCAACCGCCGCCGGAGGAGCCGGGCATCTCGGGCAGCACCACGGTGTCCGCGCCGTGAGCGGCGAGCCCGGCCGCCAGAGCCTGCGCCTGGGCGGCGTCGTCCGCCACCACCGCCCACGTTCCCGACAGTGCGGGCGCGGGCAGGTCGGTGACGGGCCGCCAGCCGAGCTGGTAACGCACGTCCCCATGGCGCGCGCCGCCATCGCCGCCACCCGGGCCGCCACCCGGGCCGCGCAGCCGGGCGAGCGCGGGCAGCAGGTCGGCGACCGTGGAGCCGCTCTCCAGGCCGAGCACCGCGAGCAGGCCGTCGAGGTCGTCGCGGCCGACGGCGTCCCAGAGCCCCTGGTCGGGCCGGACGTCCTCCTCCTGGCGAGGCGGGTCCGGCCAGTACCGCTGACGCTGGAAGGGGTAGGTGGGCAGCGGCACGGCCTGTCCCGAGCCGATCACGGCCGCCCAGTCGACGCCGACCCCGTTGGTGTACGCGCAGGCCAGGGCCTCGATGAGCGTGCCGGTCTCGGCCCGGTCGCGGCGCAGCGCGGGAGCGACGACCCCGGTCCAGCCGTCCAGGCAGTCCTCCACCATGGCGGACAGCACCGCGTCGGGGCCGAGCTCGATGAAGGTGGACACGCCCTGGTCGCGCAGGGTCCGTACGCCGTCGCAGAAGCGCACGGCCTGCCGCAGGTGGCGGGCCCAGTACTCGGGCGAGGTCAGCTCCTCGACGGTGGCGAGTTCGCCGGTGACGTTGGAGACGACGGGGATCTCGGGCGGCTGGAAGGCCAGCCCGCGGGCGACGTTCACGAACTCCTCGATCGCCGGCTCCATCAGCGGCGAGTGGAAGGCGTGGCTGACGGTCAGCCGCCTGGTCTTGCAGCCGCGCGAGGCGAGCTGCTCGGCCAGCTCCAGCACGCTCGCCTCGTCGCCGGACAACACCAGCGACGAGGGGCCGTTGACGGAGGCGATGCCGACGCGCTCCTCGTGCCCGGCCAGCAGCGGCAGCACGTCCTCCTCTGTCGCGCCGCGCACCGAGACCATGGCGCCGCCGGGCGGCAGCGCCTGCATGAGGCCACCCCTCGCGGCGACGAGCGTGACCGCGTCGTCCAGCGACAACACGCCGGCGACGTGCGCGGCGGCGATCTCGCCGATCGAGTGGCCGGCCAGGAAGTCGGGTCGTACGCCCCACGCCTCCAGGCAGCGGAACAGGGCGACCTCGACGGCGAACAGCGCGGCCTGGGTGTACCGGGTCTGGGCGAGCAGGTCGGCGTCGCCGGTGATGACCTCGCGCAGGGGCCGGTCGAGGTGCCGGTCGAAGCGAGAGCAGACCTCGTCGAAGGCCGCGGCGTACTCGGGGTAGGCCGCGTACAGCTCCTCCCCCATGCCCGGCCGCTGGCTGCCCTGGCCGGTGAACAGGTACGCCGTGCGCCCCCGCGCGGCCGAGCCGGTGATCACGTTGTCGGCCGGTGCGCCCGCGAGCGCGGACTCCAGCCCGGCGGCGAGCTCGTCGCGGGTGGCGCCGAGGACGACCGTACGCCGCTTGAACGAGGCCCGTGTCGTGGCCAGTGACCAGGCGACGTCGGTGGGCCGCCGGCCGGCGCCCAGGTGGTCGCGGAGCCGGCGGGCCTGTGCCTTCAGCGCCTCCGCGCTCTTGGCCGACAACACCCACGGGATGACCGGGCGCGGGGCCTCCTCGGGCGTCTCGGGCCTGTCCCGCTCCGGGGGCTGCTCGATGATGACGTGGGCGTTGGTGCCGCTGATGCCGAACGACGAGACGCCGGCGCGGCGCGGCCTGCCGGTCTCCGGCCACGGGACGGCCTCGGTGAGCACCTTGACCGCGCCCGCGTCCCATGCGACGTGGCTGGTGGGCTCGTCCACGTGCAGGGTCCGCGGCAGCACGCCGTGCCGCATGGCCATCACCATCTTGATGATGCCGGCGACGCCGGCGGCGGCCTGGGTGTGGCCGAGGTTCGACTTCACCGAGCCGAGCCAGAGCGGCCGGTCCTCGGGCCGGTCCTGGCCGTACGTGGCGACGACGGCCTGCGCCTCGATCGGGTCTCCCAGCGTGGTGCCGGTGCCGTGGCCCTCGACGGCGTCCACGTCGGCGGTGCTCAGCCGCGCGTCGGCCAGCGCCTCCTCGATGAGCCGCTGCTGCGACGGGCCGTTGGGGGCGGTCAGCCCGTAGCTGGCGCCGTCCTGGTTGATCGCGGTGCCGCGCACCACGGCCAGGATCGGGTGGCCGTTGCGCCGGGCGTCGGAGAGCCGCTCGACCAGCAGCAGGCCCACGCCCTCCGCCCAGCCGGTGCCGTCGGCGCCCGACGCGAACGACTTGCAGCGGCCGTCGGGGGCGAGCCCGCGCTGGCGGCTGAAGTCGACGAACACGCTCGGCGTGGAGAGCACGGTGACGCCGCCGGCCAGGGCGAGGGAGCACTCGCCGCGCCGCAGCGCCTGGATCGCCATGTGCAGGGCCACCAGCGACGAGGAGCAGGCCGTGTCGATGGTGACCGACGGGCCCTCGAAGCCGAACGTGTACGACACGCGCCCGGAGGCGACGCCGGCCGAGATGCCGGTGCCGACCAGGCCCTCCAGGTCGCTCGTGGGGTTCTGCAGGTGGAAGCCGTAGTCGTGGTACATCAGGCCGACGTAGACGCCGGTCCTGCTGCCGCGCAGCGTTCCGGGGTCGATGCCGGCGTTCTCCATCGCCTCCCACGAGCCCTCCAGCAGCAGGCGCTGCTGCGGGTCCATGGCCACGGCCTCGCGCGGCGAGATGCTGAAGAACGCCGGGTCGAACGCGGTGGCGTCGTAGACGAAGCCGCCCTCGCGGGTGTAGGTGGTCCCGGGGTGCTCCGGGTCGGGGTGGTAGAGCTCGTCCAGGTTCCAGTTGCGGTCGGCGGGGAACATCGACATCGCGTCGCCGCCCTCCGCCACCAGGTTCCACAGCCCCTCGGGGTCGGTGACGCCGCCGGGCAGCCGGCAGCTCATGCCGACGATGACGATCGGCTCCTCCTCGCCCGACTGCGCCCTGGCCGAGACGGCCGACCTGGGGCCGTCGAGCAGCCGGGTCCGCAGATATTCGACCAGGCCGGCGGGCGTCGGGTAGTCGAAGACGAGGGTGGCGGGCAGCCGCAGGCCGGTCGCCGCGTTCATGCGGTTGCGGAACTCGACGGCGGTCAGCGAGTCGAAACCGGCCTCGTTGAAGGGGCGGTCCTGCTCGACGGCGCTGGGGTCACGGTAGCCGAGCACGGTCGCCACCTGGCCGAGCACGAGGTCGAGCAGCACCCTCGCGTGCTCGGACTCCGGCATGCGGGCCAGGCGCTCGCGCAGCTCCGACGCGGCGGCCGGGTCGTTGCCGACCACCCGCCGCTTCGAGGTGGGGACCAGCTCCTGCAGGATCGTCGGCAGTGCCCCGAACTGGGCCGCCATCCGCAGCGCCGCGAACTCCAGCCGGATCGGCACCAGCGCCGCCCGGTCCGCGGCGCAGGCCGCGTCCAGCAGGGCGAGCCCGTCGGCGGTGGTCAGCGGCGCGACGCCGGTGCGGGCCAGCCGGGCCCTGTCGGTCTCGCTGAGCGTCCCGGTGAGCCCGCTGTCCTGCTCCCACAGGCCCCACGCCAGCGACAGCGCGGGCAGGCCGAGCCGCCGGCGCCGCTCGGCGAGTGCGTCGACGAACGCGTTGGCCGCCGCGTAGTTGCCCTGGCCCGGCCCGCCGAAGACGCCGGCCGCCGAGGAGAACAGCACGAACGCGGTCAGCGGCAGGTCCTCGGTCAGCTCGTGCAGGTTCAGCACGGCGTCGGCCTTGGCCCGCAGCACGGTGTCGATCCGCTCCGGCGTCAGCGCGGACAGCACGCCGTCGTCCAGGGCGCCGGCGGTGTGCACGACGCCGGTCAGCGGATGCTCGGCGGGGATGCCGGCCAGCACGTCCGCCAGAGCCTGCCGGTCGGCGGCGTCGCAGGAGGTGACGGTGACGTCGGCGCCGAGCGCGGTCAGCTCCGACATCAGCTCGGCCGCGCCTTCCGCGGCGGGGCCGCGGCGGCTGATCAGCAGCAGATGACGGACGCCGTGCTCGCTCACCAGGTGGCGGGCGACGATCCCGCCGAGGGTGCCGGTGCCGCCGGTGATCAGTACGGTCCCGTCGGGGTCCCACGAGGCGGCGGCCGGCCGCGTGTCCACGGGCGCCTCGGAGCCCGCCCCTGCTTCCGCGGGTGCGTTGGTGCGCTGCCGGGACAGCCGCGGCACCAGGGCCTCGCCCTCGGTGAGCGCGATCTGGGGTTCACCGGACGCGACGGCGGCCGGGACGGCCTGCCACGACTCGTCCGTGCCGTCGAGGTCGAGCAGGACGAAACGGCCGGGGTTCTCCGACTGCGCCGAGCGGATCAGCCCCCACACGGCGGCGGCCGGCAGGTCGCCGCCCTGAGCCATCGTGCCCTGGGTGACGACGACCAGGGGCACGTCGGCGTACCGTTCCCCGGCGAGCCACGCCTGGGCGGCGGCCAGCACCTCGCCGGTCGCGTTGCGGGCTCCCGCCGCCGGATCGGCTCCGGGGTCGGGAGCGCACACCAGGAACGCCAGGTGCGGCGTGGCGCCGTCCGGGTCGAGGGCGCTCACCTGGGCTCCCGCCGCTTCGAGCGCGGCCGTGAGCCGGGTGCCGTCGCCGCCGACGATCGCGTACCGGGCGCCGTCGTGCCCGGTGACCGGGCCGGCGGCCGGGCCCGCGGGCACCCAGTCGAGGGCGAACAGGGCGTCGCGCAGCGGGTCGGCGGCCGCCTTGAGGTCGGCGGCGGCCATCGCGCGTACGACCAGCGAGTCCACGGAGGCGACGGGCGCGCCGGTGGCGTCGGCGACCTCGATCCGCACCGCGTTGGCGCCCTCGGGAGCGAGCCGGACCCGCAGTGTGGCGGCTCCGGTGGCGGCCAGGCGCACGCCGGTCCAGGCGAACGGCAGCACGGGCCCGCCGGTGGCCTGGGCGGGGAAGAAGTCGCCCACGGCGAGCGGCTGCAGCGCCGCGTCCAGCAGCGCCGGGTGCAGCCCGAAGCCGCCGGCCTCGGTGCCTTCGGGCAGGGCGACCTCGGCGAACAGCTCCCGGTCGCGCCGCCACACGGCCTGTACGCCGCGGAAGGCGGGGCCGTAGTCGACGCCGATGCCCGACAGCAGCTCGTACACGCCGTCGGCGCCGACGGCGGTCGCTCCGGCGGGCGGCCACGACGTCTCGGCGAAGGCGGCCGTACCGGTGTCCTTGGCGAGGAAGCCGGTGGCGTGCCGGGTCCACGGCTCGTCGTCGAGCCTGGAGTGGATGGTCAGCGCCCGCCGCCCGTCCTCGTCGGGCGTGCCCACGGCCACCTGCACCTGGACGCCGCCGCACTCGGGCAGCACCAGCGGGGCCTGCAGGGTCAGCTCCTCCAGCAGGTCGCAGCCGGCCTCGTCACCGGCCCTGACGGCCAGTTCGACGAAGGCGGTGCCGGGCAGCAGTGCCTGCCCGTTGACCAGGTGGTCGGCCAGCCACGGGTGGGTCTTCAGCGACAACCGGCCGGTGAGCAGCACGCCCTCGCCGTCGGCCAGCGACACGGTGGCCGCCAGCAGCGGGTGCCCGGCCTGGCCCATGCCGAGCTGGGTGAGGTCGGCGTTCGCCTGGATGTTCTTCGGCCAGTACGGCTCGCGCTCGAAAGCGTAGGTGGGCAGGTCGACCCGGCGGGGACGGGCTGAGGCGTAGGCCTGCTCCCAGTCGACCGCCACGCCGCGTACCCACAGCTCGGCCGCGCTCGCCCACAACCGGCGCAGACCACCGTCGTCACGGCGCAGCGTGCCGACCGACACCGCCTCGCCACCCGACTCCTCCAACGTCTCGCGGGTGCCGATCTGCA